>JAISRW010000057.1 GCA_031273405.1 Treponema sp. | reverse complement strand
GTTTCGGTAGTCCAGGAAATGGTCAACCTCATTGTCGCCCAGAGGGCCTACGAGTTCAATTCCCGGACCATTCAGACCAGCGACAATATGCTGGGAACGGCCACCACCCTCAAGAGGTAGGCCTTAAACCCCGAGGCTTTCCCAAAACCAACCGAGTTTTGGGAAACGCCCGCCCTTTAGGATGTAACCATGGCAAACGATATCAGCGCCGCCGTCGGCGGCTCCCCGCGGACCGGAGGCTACGTGCCTTTTTCCTCAGCCTCCCCCTCCTCTCCCGCTGTTCCCGCCGGGGGGGGCGGCCTTTTCGCGGATCTCCTGGAAAAGAGCAGGTCTCCCGAGGCCGTCCAGGCCGCCCGGGATGAAAAGAAGCCCGTAATCGACAAAAAGGGCAAGCTTTACGAGCAGTGCCTGGCCCTGGAAACTTTTTTGATTAAAAACCTCATATCCGGCATGAGGAACACGGTGCAAAAGTCGGAACTCACGGATACCGGCTTCGCGGGTAAAATGTACGAAGACATGCTTTACGATGAATATGCCAAAGAATTCACCAAAAACGCGAATTTCGGTTTCGCCGAAATGGCCTACCTGGAACTTAGCGGCCAGCGAAACAAAATCCCGGTAAACCGCTTAAACTTAGTATGAGGAAACAGGTAGAAGCGTGAAGGGCGAAGGGGATGCGAAACGCTCTCCCCGCCGCAGCCCCCGCTCTTATCCCCGGGTCAGATTAGTCTTTAGGAGCGGCGCAGTTTGTATACCAGGAGGAGCAATTTATAGTGGAGGTAGGGAAAAAGCCTGAAAAACTTAGCGGGGTTTCGGAAACAGTAGACTATTCCCTCCAGCCCCCGTTCAAAGACCGCCTCGGAAGGGCGCCGCTTCTTTTTGGCAAAGACATCAAAAAGATCGCTGCACCAGAACTTGAGGCCCTGGCCAAGACGGGCGTTGTTCCTGCCTATCCAGACTTCGCCGCCCCTCGCCCCCTTGCCGACCAGCAGGAGATGGGGGGCGGCCTTACGTATGGCCTCGATGATGCCCGCCTCTTCCTGCCTGCGGAAGGGGCTTACATGGCGGCCGACAATACGCAATCCGGGGAAGGTCTGGCGTATGTTGTTTTCGGTCTTCTGAAGGATGCGGCTCCGGCCCCCCAGGAGATAAACCGTCAGCTCTTTTTTTTCCAGGATAGTCAGCAGAGTGACGGCAAAATTAAAAGGCATATACCTGCACGGGGTTTTTCTGGTGAGGAACCGGGAGCCTGAGACGAGGCTTTTGGAAATGGGGATTACTAGGGAGGCGTTGAGGACATAGCCCCGGTATTCGTTGTTCCGCCGGGCCCGGAGCAGATCCCAAAGGGAGAGAAGGACAATGTTTTTGCCTTTTTCTGAATTGCCGTCTGATAAGATCTCGTAGACCGCATCCTCGAGATTGTCCGGGCGGACTATATCCAGGGGAACCTTGAGCAAATTTATCCGTTCTTTCAGCGGCTTTTCTGCTGATGCGCTTTCGGCGCCCATGATGCTCTCTCCATAAGTATGATGCGTACAGCCGCCGCGGCATAAAGAGCCGCGGTTTCGGTCCGTAAAATTGTGCTGCCCATTACCAGGGGCTTAAATCCTTCCGCCATAAACCGCCCTGCTTCGCCGGGAGAAAAGCCCCCCTCCGGGCCGACCGCCGCCGCAACGAATTCGGGCTTATTATAAAGATAATCATGAAATGTCCCCTGTTCAAGAGGGCCGTCCGGGAAAATCCGCGGTTCCTGATGCAGCAGTATGCCGATGCCCCGGGGATGCTCCCGCTTAAGGTCCGCCCAATACTCCAGCAGCCCGTCCACGGTACAGGGGGCCTTTACCTCCGTCGGGATAACCGAGCCGCTTTGCTGCCTCGCCTCCCTGACGATCCGCTCCCAGCGCCTCAGCTTTTCGTCCGTGCCGGGTTTTATCCTGACCGCCGAGAATTCCGACTCAAAAGGCACCACCTCCCTTACGCCCCCCTCGGCGGCCTGGCGGACGATGAGGTCCATTTTGGTCCCCTTGGGGAGGCCCTGGAAGAGAATGATGGGCGGCAAAGAAACGCCCCCGGCTTTTTCCTCCCCCGGCTCCATGCACCGGCCGATGAGTATCCCGTCGGCGGTGGAAAGTATCTTTACCGGCGTTTCAGTCCCCCCGGGGAGGAGGGCCGGGAAAACAGCTCCCCCCCTGAGCCGCCGAACCCGGACGAGATAGTGATAATCCTGCCCGTAGAGGCGAATTATTCCGTCCCCGTTAGGGGGCGCAGTCAGGATGAATCGCTTCATTTCCTACCAGGGTCCGGCAGTTTGTAAGGTAAATCGAACCGTAGGTTCGCAATCGCCTTGCAGGCGATTTTTGGAGGTTTCATGCGCGAAGCGCAACAAACTGCTAGGAAGCTGCGGCCTCCTCACTTTGGAGGGCTTCTTCCTGGAGGGTCTTGAGGGTCTTGGAAGTCCGCATGAGGGTCCCGAAATTCTCTTCCTTGAGGATTTTTACGGCTTCCTGAAGCTGAACATCGTATTCCAGATCGTAAACCGGAGCTATGGCGGTCCGGTTCCGCTCGTTCCTGACCAGGCGCCGGAGCATGCCGGCATCCAGGCCGTAGTCCCGGTTGAGCTCCGCGACAAAGGCTTCGACTTCCGCGGCGGAGGCCTGGGGGTTGGAAGCGACAAAGCCGGGGATTTTGTTGGCGTTGATAAGCTCGTTGAGCTTTTCCGCGTCAGCCTCGGTAAAATCGGGAAAGGCGATCTCCCTGTCGGGGGGTATGCCGATCTTGTCGATGTTTACATCGCTGGGGGTATAGTAGCGGGCGGTGGTAAGCTTGAATCCGGTGCTGTTATCCAGGGGGTAGACCTGCTGGACAGAGCCCTTGCCGAAGGATTTCTCCCCTACCAGATAGCCCCGGCCCCTGTCTTTTAAGGCGCCGGCCACAATCTCCGAGGCCGAAGCCGAGCCCCGGTTGATAAGGACCACTATGGGAATATCCCCGGCCACCGCCAGCCTGCCCCTGGTATAAAAGGTCTGGGCGTCCCTGAGGATCCGGGATTTGGTGGAAACCACTACCCCCCCCTCGATAAAGAGGCTGCTGATCTCCACGGCGGAATTGAGGAGACCCCCGTAATTGTTCCTGAGATCCAGAACCAGGGCCTTGTAGCCCTTGTCCTTGAAATCGTTTATGGCCGCCCGGGCCCTCTCCGCCGTCATGGGCGTAAAGGTGAGGAGCTTAAGATAGCCGATATGGTCAATCATGGCGTATTTTGTGGTGGGGACCTCGATGACGGCCCGGACTAGGGTCACGGGGAATTCAAGCTTTTCCCCCCTGCGTATGATGAGGCTGACTTTTTCCCCGGGAGTGCCCCGGAGCCGGGCCAAAACCTCGTCCATAGAAAGGACATCGGTGGATTCTTCGTTTATCCGGATGATGAGATCCCCCGGATTTATCCCGGCCCGCCAGCCGGGGGTATCCTCTATGGGGGCCGCGACTTCCACATAGGGAGGTTTGCCGTCGGGCCTGGATTCCACAGGCTTGGAGATATAAAGCCCCACTCCGCCGAAGCTGCCCTGGGTGGTGTCGTTGAGGCCGGACATTTCCGATTCCGGCAGGAAGCTCGAATAGGGATCCCCCAGGGAATTGAGCATCCCCTGCATGGCCCCCTCGTAGAGGACCTTGGGGTCCACCTCTTCCACATACTGGCGCTGTATAAAATCGAAAACATTGCGGATTATCGAGGCGTACTGGGACTGGTTGTTCTGGCCGGAAGGCTCGGCGCCTCTGTTCTGCCCTTGGCCCATGGCCTGGGGCGCCGACACCAGTATAAAAACCGCGCAAAAGACCAGGGTCGCAACAATCCATATAAGAGAAAGGGGAATTTTCCCCCGAAACGTGTTTTTTTCCATAAACATCACCCCCTATTCTTGTTTTTAAATACTGGCTTAATAGGTCGAATATTTCAACCAGGGAAGGGATAAAAAGCCCGGGCCCTATTTTCCCGGCTTCGAGCCGATCAGGGTAAAGCTCAGGCTGCACTGATACCTTTCGGCGCTTTCCGGATTGGCCGCCTTTTCCGAAGCGTAGTACCCCACCGACCCGGTAGAAAAATCCTTGGCCTGGGCCAGTATGGTGGACCAGATCTTGCCTTCGCTGTCTTTAATCGTAATCTCAAGGAACCGGGGGGCCTTGGGATCTCTCTTTGCGGGCTCGGACATAGCAACCTCCGTATGAACGACAGAAACCTCAAAGCACAGTTTTTTGAGGCGTCTTTATACTATACTACTCTTCGCCTTTGTCCGCAAGAGTCCAAACACGGCGCCTCAATCCCCCGGGTTAGCGGGTTCTTGGGTTGGTTGATACGCGATCTGGTAATTTGTTTTTGTTTTAGCTATAGTTAGCTCATGAAAAATAGTAGTAAAAGCATTTTCGTTCGTTTTGGGGCGGTTTTTGCGGCCCTCTTTTTTTGCGGTCTTTTGTTTTCCTGCGCCGGGAGCCCCCAGGCGGAACAGGCGGATTTCGGGGGGCTCGGGAAGGCTTCCGATCCCGTGCCTTTTATGGCCGCCGCCAGGACCGGGACCCTCCCTTCGGGGCTCCGTTACTATATCCTTGAGAATTCCCGGCCCCAAAACCGGGCTTACCTCACCCTGGCCGTAAACGCGGGTTCGGTGCTGGAAGCCGACGACGAACGGGGCCTGGCCCATTTTGTGGAGCACATGGCTTTTAACGGCACTTCCCGTTTCCCCAAGCAGGAGCTCATCAATTACCTCCGTTCCCTGGGAATGCGCTTTGGCGCCGACGCCAACGCCTATACCAGCTATGACTCGACGGTCTACGGCATCGAGGTTCCGGTGGAGATGACGGAGGGGCGCAGGCGCATTCCTGACCGGGCTCTGGCGATTATTGACGACTGGACCCGGGCGCTGAGCTTCGTTCCTTCCGACGTGGACAGCGAACGTTCAATCATTATGGAAGAATACCGTACCAGGCTGGGCGCCATGGACAGGGTGAGGGAGGTGCTGCTCCCGGTAATTTTCCAGGGCTCCCGGTACGCGGAAAGAAAAGTCATCGGCCTCAGGGAAATAATCGAAAAGGCCCCGGCGGAAAAGCTGGCCGGTTTTTACCGGCGCTGGTACCGTGCCGACAACATGGCCCTTGTCTTTGTGGGGGATTTTGACGGCCAGGCTCTGGAGGAGGAACTGGCCGTCCATTTCGGCATACCCGCCCCGGAGGCGCCGGTGAACCGGCCTGTTTTCGATCTTCCTCCGCCCCAAAAGGGGAATTTCCGGGCCGAGATCGTTACCGACCCGGAACTGACCAACACGGTCTTTAGTATATATTGGAAACAAAACCCCGATCCGGATCGCGGAAGCCTCGGCGCTTACCGTCAGGCGGTGATGGACAATCTCATCGACTCCATGCTTTCCCTGCGTTTTGAGGAGGCCGCCGCCAATCCCGAAAGTTCCCATGTAGGCGCCTGGGGATACAACTGGCGCTGGGCCGCCTCGGCCCGGTTCTATGTTATGGGGGTCCAGGCAAAAACCGGCGCCGTCGAAGAGGCCCTCAGGGAACTGCTCCTTGAAAAGGAAGCCATGGCCCGTTACGGCTTTACCGGCGCCGAACTGGAGCGGGCGAAGCTCAGCCTCCTTTCGTCCCTGGAACAGGCGGTCTCGGAAAAGGACAGGCAGGAATCACAAAATTTTGTCAGGAACTTTACGTCCCATTTTCTTGAAGGAGAAATCACGGCGGACCTTGAATGGGAACTGGACGCGGTAAGGCGCCTCCTTCCCGGAATCGGGAAAGCGGAAATCGCGGGGGCGGTAAAAAATTATTTTGCCGCCGATGATCTTACCCTCTTTCTCATGGCCCCCGAGGCCGACGCCCCAAGCCTTCCCCAGGCGGACAGGATCCGGGCGATCTTCGCCGAAACCGCCGGGGCGGAAATCAGGAACCGGGAATCCGAAGTCCTGAGCGCCGATCTGATTGACCGCGACCCTGCTCCCGGCACGATCAGGGCCGCATCCCTGGACAGGGAAACCGGCGCCCGTATATGGGAGCTGAGCAACGGGGCGAAGGTCATCCTCAAAGAGACCGACAACCGGAACAACGAGATTGTCCTCTACGCCCTGGCCCGGGGAGGCTCCGCCAATGTTCCCGAGGCCCAGGATATATCCGCGGGGCTGGCGGCCGAAATGCTCAGCGCCTCGGGCCTCGGCCCCTATTCCCGGCCGGATCTTATCAGAAAACTTGCGGGCCGCCAGGTGAGCTTCTCGTTCCGGAGCTCCAAATATTACCGGACCTTTGAAGGCTCCTCCAGTACCGGCGACCTGGAGACCCTCTTCCAGATGCTCTACCTGGGATTCACCCAGCCGAGGATAGACGACGGCGCGGTACAGGCCCTGCTCGATCAGTACCGTACCAATCTCGCCAGGGACGAAGAAAATCCTGAGACGGTTTTTTATCACGAAGTAACCCGGACCGTTTACGGCGGCCATCCCCGGTTTAAGCCCATGGAACTGGGAGACCTTGAGAAGGTATCGATAAACGACGCCCTGGAATATATCCGGGCCTGCCTTAATCCCGGGGACTACACCTTTGTTTTTACCGGCAACATTAATCCTGAAACGATGAAGGCCCTAGCCGAAACCTGGCTGGCTTCTATTCCTCCCGGGGCTTCCATGAACGCGTGGAACGATCCGGGGATTGTCCGGCCGGGTCAAACCGAGAAGCAGGTTTTTAAAGGGAAGGAAGAGCAGAGCATGGTGTTTTTAGGCTGGTTCGCTCCGATGGAATTTAGCGAGGAAAAAAGCCAGGCCGCCGCGATCGTAACCGAGTATCTGGATATTGTCCTGACCGAGGAGATCCGGGAAAAGCTCGGCGGCGTCTATTCCAGCTTTGCCCGCGCTTCGGTTACGCCGATCCCGAAAGGGGAGGGGACCCTTTCGGTTTATTTCTACTGCGATCCCCGCCGGGCCGGGGAACTTGTCTCCGCGGTCCGCGCTTTGATCGCCTCTCTTGCCGAGCATACCAACGGGGACGTGTTTGATAAAGCCGTCGAAGCCCTGCTCAAGGAACACGAGCGGTCCATGCAGAATAATTCCTATATCGCCCAGAGTTACGCCAACTCGGCGGCGCTCTACGATTCGCCTTTAAGCAGGCTCGCCGGCCGCCCTGATATTCTGCGCTCCCTTCGCCCCGCCCGGATCCGCTCCATGATCAGGGAACTCTTGTCCGGCGAAAGCGCCCAGGTCGTGCTCTATCCTGAAGGATGGAAAAACTGAAGGGGGGAGG
>JAISRW010000193.1 GCA_031273405.1 Treponema sp. | reverse complement strand
CCCCTTTACCGGGGGCCGCTGGCAGGGGCGCATAAGCTACCGGGACGCAAACGGCACAAGCCGCGGCGAAGTCTACGAACTCATCCTGGTCCCAAACGGCACCTGCATTGTAACCGTCGGCGGCAAACTGGACGGCCGGGACGTGTTTCAGGACGCCGACGGCCTCTGGTCCTTCGACGAAACCTTCTTCCGCCTGGAGTGCGACTTCCCCGAGCCGGTGTTTGAACACCTGCCCGCCCTCAATTGGGTCAGCCTCTATCAGTTCGACGCCCTCAAAAGCCGCTTCACCCTGCTCGTCAAGCCCTACCCCGGCGCGCCGACTACGGTCAGGGCGGCGTTCAACAAAGTAGATGATTGACGCTGATTTTCAGCTTCATCATATCAATTTTTAAGGAGTTCCAAAATGAACAAAAGAAAGATGCTTGCGGTACTAACGGCGGCTGTTGCCGTTCTTGTTGCGGCCTGCGCTTCCGCGCCGGCGGCCCCGCCCGCGGCCGCTCAACCGGCGCCGGCGCCTACTTACGCGCAAAACGAGCCGCGGTCTCAAACCGCCATCGCTTCGGAGGAAGCGAAGAAGACGGCGGATCAGGGCCGGGTCCTTGATTGGGCCAACCGGGGCCTGGGCGAGGACGCTTCCCCGGCGTGGCTCCTGCCCGCCATCCGGGGCAACTTCAGGGTCTTCAAGTCGGATTGGCAGATCAGTAACGACAAGGTGCTCAAAGTAGGGGTGTCCCGGGCCCCGGCGCTCAACGCCGCCATGGTCATCGCCGACGTGCAGTACGCGGCGCGGCTTGCCAACCAGTTGAAACAGTCGGTGGTTACCAAAGCCGCCATCACCCTGGGCGGCGACGACCAATTCACCGTCGTCAACGACGCGGCAACCAAAACGACGGTATCCATCGCGGGTCAGGAACGGCTCACCGACTTTTGGCAGCTTACCGAAACGGTTGACAAGAACGGCAGGACCGTTACCGCGTATAATTACTACGTGGTCTACGCCTGCGACCCCGACGTGTGGAGCAAGCTGGTGGCAAAGTATCTGCTTGACGTAACCGGCAATGTGCAGGATCAAAGGGCCAAGCAGACCATAGCCGCCATGTTCAATGAAATCGACGCGGAAACCCGCTACGAGCGTGAAAAGTCCGAAGCGGAATTCGCCGCCGAAATCCGCGCCCAACAGGCGGCGCTGCAATCCCCCGTACCCCCCCGCCGCCCGGCGCGACGCCTACCGCTCAGGGGATCCCGCCAGAATCGCCGCCGCCGGCACCACCGCCGCCGACACCGACTACATCGCCGCCCTGGCCGCCATCGCGGGGATAGAGTAGCAGCGAACCGGCGCCGGGCAAGCCGCGGGAAAGCTCACCTGTTCCCTCTTTTCGGCTTCCCGGTTACCGGATGATTTTATCAAACCCTTCCTGCCTGAGGGCGTTAATCTCGTTCTGGGCGTGCTGTTTCACCTTGGGGGGGAAATCCTGGTTGCGGGCTATCATGGTCAGCAGCAGGACGCCGTCGGCCGCCAGGGGGGGGCCCGAAAAGCGGCACAGGGCGGCAATAGAAGACACCGCCGACTCCAGAAGCTGGGGGTCCCGGTTGGGGTTGTCCGCGGCGAGGAGGAAGAAGAAATTCTGAATCCCTTCTCCGCTGGGGTCAACCCCGATTTTGCCTATGGCCTCCACGCAGGCCGCCTTGACGGCCGGTTCCTTGTCCCGGTTGTAAACATTGATCAGGAAGGGGATCGTTTCCCGGGAACCCATCCGGGCCAGGAGGCTGATAAAGTCCCTCCTCCTGGTCGGCATAACCGGCGGCCGCACCTGGGAAGTCTGGGGCTTGCTCAGATGATAGCTAATCATTTCCATAAGATAGGCGACATAAAGGGGTTCCTTTTCCCCGACTTGGCCTGTCCGGGTGGCATGATCGATGGTGTTATACATGGCGGCTATGTTTTGATCGGTGAAGCGGCTGTTGTCATCCGCCCAGGGCGAAGGGGGAGGGTTCCCCAGCCCGTAGGTTCCTTCCGGGTCCGGGCCGTAGTATTTGGAGCGGGGGGCGCTGCTGAGGCGGCTTTCGGCCTTATAGGTATACAGGGTGCGGTCGTTGCCGCAGGTATAGAGAAGCCCTTCGTCGCTAAAGGCGGGGATGGCGGAAGCGGCCGGAAAATGCAGGATCCAGCGGCGGCGGCCGTCCTCGGCGAAGGCGGCGGCGCCGTTCTTTGAAAAGGTGAAAATCCCCCGGTCGTCAAAGGCCATGGCGGCGTCGCCGAGGGCCAGATTCCCCGTCCCTTTTTCCGCCCTTGTTTCATGGCTGTCCCGGGTCCACCGGAGCTGGCCCGTCCCCGCTACCAGGGCTACCCTGCCGTCCTTGAGGGTTACCCCCGCCCGGTCTTTGTAGCCTGCCGCCGCGGCCGGCGGAAGGGGCAGGGAATCCGCCCGGGAACGGGAAAGTTTTTTCCCCTCCGGGCCGCCCAGGTTCAGCTTGATATGCTCGATTTCTCCGTTTTGATAGAAAAGCAGGTAGCTGTTCTCTTTTCCCGCGATGAGGGGGACGATGATGGCCGGCTGCCTGTCCAGGCGGAGCCGTTCCGTGACGCCTAAATGATCGATTCTGATGAAGTCCCGGTTCTCCAGGAAGCTCACGATGGCCCCGGTATGATCCAGCACCGGCGCCATGGCCGCGGGGCTGCCCAGGTTCCGGCTCCAGAGGGCTATGCCCGAAGCCGTGCGGCAGTAAATCTCCTGCCCCAGGGGGATAAAAAGCCTGCCGTCCCAGCCGACCACGGCGGGGAAGGTGACGGGCTTCCCCAATTCCATACGCCACAGTTCCCGGCCTATCCTGTTTATTGCCATAAAGCTTCCGGCGGTATTGCACACATAGGAAGTGCCTTCCGGGGAACGGGAGGTGAAGGGGGTGACGCTGCCCCGGGGGTCGAAGCTCCAGAGGGGGGTCCCGCTCATGCTGTAGGATTTGATGCTGCCGCTCCGGCAGGCCACCACGGCGGATTCGGCTTGCAGGTACGGGATGCCCAGCACCAGGTCGCCCAGATCCTGGCTCCATAGAGGGGCGGAACTGACGGCCATGTCCGCGGGAGCAGGGTTCCGGCTTTCCGAGGCCCCGGCCGGGAGGGCGGCGGCGAAAAACGCCAGGGCGGCACAGGCCGCGATTCCCCGCCGGAATAGTTTGAGCGGCCTTTGGGGCGGGGTTTTGATAGGTTCCATACAATTTCCTTGGATTTCAGGTTACCTGATTTTGGTAAATTTGGCGTACCCTACAGCGGCCTGGGGATATACCGAAGGGCCCGTGTAGTTGTCTCCGCAGGATAAACCGGCGTCTACCAATTCAAAATTATTTTTTTCCTCATCAAAGAACAGGTTGAGCCGCGTGAGGCTTATGGTTGTATACTTTGGCAGGGCGTCTTCCAGCTTTAGATTGACCGTAACAAAACCGTCAACCGGAGATCCCCTGACGGTCCTGCGGGCATGGCCCCAGTAGGAATAGGTCCCCGCGCCGAATCCCTGGTATTTGAGGGATCGGTCCCCCCGGTGTTCCCAGGTGTCATACTGTTCCACCCGGACCGTTCTATTGGCGCGGAATTCCAGGATGCAGACAAGAGGCCCGTCCACCATGCTGATAACGGCCTTCCATTTGCCAAGAAGATAATTGGGAAACGGTACGTTTTCGGTAATCTGGGCGCAGAGGGAGAATATCCGGGACGAGAGAGCCCCCGGGCCGGCGGCCTGTTCTTTGGAGGAATTCAGGGCCTTGTTGGTTTTTGCGTCATAGGTTACGGCGCTTACTACCAGTTGGTTGTTCTGCCTGGCAAGCTGGCCCTTGACCAGGTATTCCGCGCGGCTTGCCTCGCCGCCGCCTGTGATATTCAAGGTTCCCCAGGATTCGAGCTCCCCTATGATCTGGGCGGAAAGGGCCTCCGCATCCGCCGGGTTTACGCCGCTTCCCGCGGCTTCAAAGGGGAAAACCGCCACCACCGAAAGCTTTTGGGGGAAAACGGCCGGGTCGGCAAACAAAATCATCAAAAACGGCAGGATTTTTTTTACTATATTTTTCATATCTTTTTTTTCTCAATTGATGAGGCAGTTCCAAAATGTCGGATTTTGGAACCGGCTCAATTCATAACTCAATTCATAAAAGGCTTTCCCAAAACTTCAGTTTTGGAAAAAGCTCATAACGCAGGTGTCTGAGCAGTTACTCTATTTTTTAAAACACCGGAGCCGCCAAAAGTTTCAAAAAAAACCAAAAAAACCGCCTCGAACCGGACGCCTCGAATCGTTGGCATTCCCAGCAGTTTGTTGCGCTTCGCGCATAAAACCTCCAAAAATCGCCTTGCAGGCGATTTTTCACCTTACAAACTGCGTAAGGAGCCCATTTATCGTGGTTTTCATGGCTTTTTTACCTGAATCCGTACAAAAAACCGGCTAATTCTTTATATTATAAGGAATTATGGCAAAAACAGGGAAACCCATTGGGTTAAGGCTGAAATGAAAAACTGCTAGTAAACATACCTGC
>JAISRW010000250.1 GCA_031273405.1 Treponema sp. | reverse complement strand
TTACTCGTTATTTGCCGTTTTTTCTAAAAAAAAAGATTCGAACAAACCGGTAAAACTAATCTCCCCGCCCCTTCGGGTGGTAGGATTAAATATACTATATCCCCTACCCCTGCGTCAAGCTCTCTTTGCAAAAATTCCGGGATTATTGCATTTACTTTTTCGTAACTACTCAGGTGAGCTGGTTCCAAAAATCTGACATTTTGGAACTGCCTCAGGTATATGCGATATTTCCTAATATTCTTCTTGTTCTCAAGTACTTGGGGAACCACAAGGTCCTTCACAAAAGGGCTCCACCCCTTTCGCTCCAATCGGCTCATTGAGGGGCAAGCACCTTCCGGGCTAAAAGCCCCTCCATTCCGCCGATTGCGCCACGGCAGCGGCGACGCTATCCCCGCATTAGTCCTGAGTAGTTACCGCTTTTTCAATTGCCGAAATTCTCTCATACCAGCTTGTATTCCCGGGCCGCCAGGCTCAAGGCGCTGTTCCAGTAATGCTGGGTCAGAAAGGCCTTCCGGGCGCTGTCATCGTCAATGCGGCTGGCCCGGCTCTGGAGGCGCTTAAAGGCCATGCTTACCGCAGTATTCAAATCCACCTGGGCCGCGCCGGTTTCCTTTAAGATGCGGTAATGGGCGTACAGATAAAACGCCTCGTTGGGATCGATATTGACCAGAAAATCTTCCCGCATAAGGCGCTGTACGCTGCTTACCAACTCCTCCTTTCCTTCCCTGGAAGTTTCGAGGCTGCTCCGGGCCAGAGCCTGATAGACAGACACAAACCTGCTCCGGAAGATCTTTTCCGGAACGAGTATAAACTCGCCTTGGGCAAAACCGCTCCGCCAGTCAGGCTGTTCGGTAAAGAGAAAACCATCATCGGCGGCCTGGAAAGAAGATACCCGCCATTGTTCCGCCAGATTCTCCGCCTCGCCGTAGTTCCCGGCCATCCAGGCGGCTTCAATCTCGAACAGGAAACCGTCGGAACAGGGCTCCCGGGGCAGGAGGGCCGGAAATCCGCTCTTTCCTCCGCCAAGAAAGACTTCGGCTCTGCCCATCCATGCGGCGACGGTCCCGGGCATCCCGGAAGAAGCGGCGGCGTTTCCGCCGGACCGGGCGGCAAGGGAAGCAAAGATCTCAAGAGCCTCCTGGTAACGACCGGTTTCAAAACGGATTTTTCCCCTTAAAAAGCGGGCCCGCCCGGCCCATTCGATAAGCCCGAGCTTTAACGCGGCTTCTTCCGCTTTCAGGGCGCAGCGCTCCGCCTTGGACAGGTTTCCGTAGAGCATCTGGACGGCCGCGGCAAAATAGGCGGAAAGGATCGATTCCTCGTTTAGTTCGGCCTTTTCCACGGCAAAGGAAATATATTCCACGGCATCGTTGAGCCGCTGCCTGGAGAGGTTTACCAGGGAAAAGTACCGGTAGGATGCAGCCGCCTCTCCCTGGAACTCCTGGTTCAGAAGAAGGGCTTCCTTGACCGCCTGAGAAGCAGCGTCAATATCCCTGATTCCAAGGCTAAAGCTTGCCTGGTTTGCCAGGATCTGTGCCCGGAGGCCGGGATATTCCGTATCCTGCGGAAGGGCTTCGGAAAAAACCCTGAGGATTTCCAGCGCCTCCCGGGAGGCAAGGGCTTTAAGGGTTTTATACACCCAGCGGAAAGCCCGGGCGTCTTTCTCCCCGACCAGGCGGTCAAAATACGAACGCTTCAAAGCTTCCTCGATTCCCTCGCAGGTCCCGTGAAAGATATCTCCCCTCAGCGACTTAAGCGTGATACCGCCTCCGCCTTCCCCCCCCAATGCGGAGAGGATCCTGAGAAGGTTAAAACAGGGCCGGAGCCTCCCGGAGTCGACCCAGGCCAGGAGGCGGTTTCTTACCAGGCTGCGGATCCTTTCCTTTTTCGGGCCGAGAATTTTTTCTGCCCTGGAAATAAAGTCAGGAACCCGGGGACGGGGATCCGCCTTAATGTCCACCACCCCCAGGGCGGCAAGGATCTCAAGGGCCCTCCGGTACACGGAACGGCGGATGCCTTCTTCCTCAAAGAGATCCTCAAAAAGGCAGGCCGGAAAATATCGCCTCAAAAGGGCCGCGCCGTAGGCTATTTCCCAGAGATCGTCGGACATATTTATGCCCTTCCGGACGGGGCAGTCTTCGGCGCTGTATTTCAGCATCCGGGGGAAGATCCTGCTCCAGTTTCTTAAATTTTCTCCCTCCGGCGTATCCGAGACGGCAAGAATGAGATATTTCCGCTTGTCTTCCAGGGAATTGAATACCTCGTCAAAAAGCAGTATCCCCTCGGCCGCGGCGGTTTCGGGGTTTTCGATGACAATAAGCGCCGGCGCCGCGGCGGCTCCGTAGGCCAGGAGAAGGATCCGCAGAAAACGCCGGCCCGCGTCAATCAAATAAGGCGGCATCTCCTCCCGGAGCCGCTCGGCGAAGAGCAGGCTCCGCAGGCTTTCCAATTCCCCGAGTACTTCGGCGGAAACCGACGCCCCGGCGGAGGAACCGCTTAAAAAAGCGCGGATATCCGGGGTCAGGGCGTCGGCGAAGCATGCCGGCCCCCTGCCGCCGGCGCCAAAACGTATCGCCAGGGGGGGGGCCTCCCCCAGAAGGCTGGCGCAGTAATGGTACACGCCGTCCCGCTTCCCGATAAATTCGGGCCCCAGTATCAAGGTGTTCCCTTCCCCTCCCTGGACCAGGACCCTCTCTATTTTCTCCCGGCAGGGGAAGACAATCCCCGGGAGCCGCTCTTCAAATTTGTTAAAATATTTCAGCTCCCCGTAACCCTTATAGATTTTATTGACGGAATTTTCAAAAACGCCGTAAAAGGCAAGGTTTTTTTGAATATCCCGGGAACACCATATACCGGTATATCCCGTCAGAGGGGAAGCCGAAAGGGATCGGCACAGCCCGTCGGCCTCGGATTCGGGTATGTCCCGGCCCAGGACGACGGCGTACCCGTAGAGTTCGGCGGCGGCGTCTTTCAGGGCCTCGTGTAGGGTTTCAAGAAAGATGAGCAAATCCAGCCAGCGCCCCACCGGTTTTTCCTCGTCGAAGAGGACCGAGAGGCAGCGGCGGGAATTTACAAGCCGCCCGCCGGCGCCGGCCGCCCCCCGGGCTATGGTATCGTCCAGATCCGCGATGAGTTGCGGCCTGGTGCGCCGGAGTTGTGAACGGAACCTAAGGAAAAACAGCATTTGTATCATGATACATCCTGACTCAGGAGCTTTTCTCAAAACTGAAGTTTTGAGAAAGCCTCTCAGTATATTCAATTCAGTATATCTAATATCGAAGGGAAAAACAAACCATATAACAGCCTTCTATCCATAATAACAGCCCTTATATGGAGAGCCGCAGATGCCGGCGCAGGGGCCCCGGACTATGGCGGAGCGCCGCCCCCCGCGGTCCGGCGGAATGGGCTTACGCCGGCTCTGGAACCAGCGTGAGGTAACGGTGGTACTCTCGGGGATGAGCGCCCTGTCCCAGCTTACGGAAAACCTCGCCGTCGCGGAAACGCCCTTCCGGGCTGCCTGAATGAAACGGATCAGGATGTCATACGGCGGGTCCTAGCAGCCTGTTGCACTTGTGGATTTTTGCGTCATTAATGACGCAAAAATCCCGATTTTCGGGGCTACTTTGGGAGTTTGCAGGGTAAAAAATCGCCTGCAAGGCGATTTTTTCAGATTTCATGCGCAAAGCACAACAAACTCCTAGGAGTCTGTAAGGTGAAAAATCGCCTGCAAGGCGATTTTTGGAGGTTTCATGCGCGAAGCGCAACAGGCTGCCGGCGCTTTTTAACGCGATGAATTCAAGGCAGCGGTTCCAAAATTAGACATTTCGGAACCGCCCCTGATTTCTATAATTCATCGTTTCTGTAATTGCGTACCCATCTCCATGTTGCGCCAAAATTATCATCGGTGAATGTTTCTTCATCAATAATGGTCCAGGTTTCAAAACCCTTGTCGCCATAATCAACATTTACCCGCGAGCCGCTAATCCTGGCGGTTCCGTGCGCCGCGACACTGCCATCGACGGCATGCACCGTTATTGACTTTGTTGTCCGGGAGCTTGCGCCCCTTATTATGACGCTTCCCGCGCCCTGCATACCGGAAACACGGTACACGCCGGGCTTTAAATTAGCGTTACTCTGGGCGTAGAGAGCCGAAAAAACAAAAAGCGTGACAAAGAATGCCATAAAACATTTTTTGCGGTTCATAAAATACTCCTTTTGCCGGTGAAAGATTAGCGGTGATAGGTTTCCCCTCTGTTTGAAAACCGATCTTTGCTTTCAATGGTATAGGTGAAGCGGTTTCCCGCCAGGGGTCCTATGGTGTAGGATACGGATAAGGTGCTGCCGGATATTGAGCAGGTCCCCGATGATGTTTTGTTATCGGGACTGGTAAAATAAATTGTGCTACCGTTTATGGACACAAAGCCGCCGGCGGTGCTGCTATAAACACCCCAGATACTGTTGATTCTAAGGCTGTACGCCGGGGCCGCGGGCTGGGCCGGAGGCGGCGCGCTCTGGGCGGGGGGCTGCACGTACACGTTGGTGGTTGAAGACGGGGCCGGGCTCCGGGCGGCTACGGCT
>JAISRW010000240.1 GCA_031273405.1 Treponema sp. | reverse complement strand
TATCATTTCCCTTCCGCCGGGAGGGTTCTTGTAGACGGAATCCCGGCGGACGAAGATCCGGTGGAAGTCAAAAAACGCATAGGCTATCTTCCCGAAAGCGTGCCCCTCTACGGGGATCTCAGCCCGGAAGAGTATCTTTCGTTTATCGCGGAAAGCCGCCTCATTCCCAGGGGCAGGCGGAAGGAAGCCCTGGACCGGAGCATCTCCGCCTGCGGCCTGGAGGCCTACAGGAACAGGCGTATCGAGACCCTTTCCAAGGGCTACCGGCAGCGGGTGGGTCTTGCCCAGGCCATCATCCACGATCCCCCCATTCTCATTCTCGACGAACCGACCTCGGGCCTGGACCCAAATCAGATCATCGAAATCCGTTCTCTCATCAGGGATCTGGGAAAGCGGAAAACGGTGATCCTCTCCACCCACATCCTCAAGGAGGTTGAAGCGGTTGCCGACCGGGTACTGATCCTCAACGAAGGCCGCATAGCCGCCCAGGGGAAGGCCGAAGAAATCGCCTCGGCCATAAAGGGCGGGGATACCTGGGAGCTTCTCCTTAAAGGCGCCCCGGCAGGGCAGGTACAAAGCCGCCTGGGCTCTCTCGGCCTGGAAGCCTCTTCGGTCTCCCTGGAGGATCGCGGGGACGGTACCGTAGGGCTCGGCTTTTTCCTCAAAGATCCAAACCAGGGGGAGCGGATCTTCGACTGGGCGGTTTCGGAAGGTTTAAAGATCCTCTCGATGAACCGCAAACTCCTCAGCCTGGAGGATATTTTTGTGCAGCTTACTTCCGACGAAGGAGGAAGCAAGCCGCTTACCTCCGACGAGGGGGGAAGTAAGCCGCTTACTTCCAATGAAGAGGGAGGCAATCATGAAGTTTAGTTTCACTAAGGTTTTGGCCCTGACCAAAAAAGAACTCTATTCCTGGTTTTATTCCCCCGCCTTCTACGGGATTACGGTCTTTTTCCTCCTTTTTGTGAGCGTCTGGTTTTTTTATCTCCAGCGTTTTTTCGCCATGGATACCGCCACCCTGCGGCCCTTCTTTTCGGCCTTTCCCCTGGCCTTTATCCTGGTGATACCGGTTATCACCATGAAATCCTGGGCTGAGGAAAAAAAGCTGGGGAGCCTGGAAATTCTCCTTACCCTGCCTTTCTCGGAATGGGAGCTTTGCGTCGGGAAGTTCCTCTCCGCTTACGGGGTGCTCTTCATCATCCTGGCTCTCACCCTCCCTGTCCCCCTCAGCCTCCTCCCCCTGGGGGCCTTCGATCCGGGGGTTATCGCGGGGGAGTACGCCGGGGTCCTCCTCCTGGGCTCTTCGGCGGTGAGCCTGGGGCTTTTGCTGTCCGCCCTGTCGAAGAACCAGGCGGGCGCTTTTTTGGGGAGCGCCGTGGTTCTTATGGCGGTGATGCTGGTAAACCAGATCGGGTTTTCCGCCGGCCTTCCCTCGTTCCTGTCGGGGGTTGTCAATTATCTTTCCCTTTCATTTCATTTTGAAAGCTTTTCCCGGGGCCTCCTGGACAGCCGGGACATGGCCTTTTTTCTGGTGACTACCGGCCTGTTCCTTTTTCTCAATACCCAGGTTCTGATTTTCAGGAAGTGGAGATAGGCTATGACCGGGAGCCTGTTGCACTTGTAGGTTTTTGTGGCTTTTTTAGCGAAAAAAGCCACAAAAACCACGATTATCCGGCTCCTTACGCAGTTTGCAAGGTAAAAAATTGCCTTGCAGGCAATTTTTGGAGGTTTTATGCGCGAAACGCAACAAACTGCTAAAAGATACACCCTCCTGTGCGCCGTCCTTTCGGCGGCGGCCTTTGTTCTGGTTCTGATGATAAGTTCCCGCCTCTGGTTCAGGCTGGATCTTACCAGGAACAAGGCCTATACCATATCGGAGGTCTCCCGGAATCTCTATAAAGAGATAGCCGACGAGGTCAGGATCACCTACTTTGTTTCGGAGCGCCTGGCCGCCGCCCATCCCATGCCCCAGGAGATCTCGGATCTCCTTCGGGAATACGCGGCCTATTCCAGGGGAAAAATCAGATACTTAAGACGGGACCCTTCCGGGGACGATCTTGCCCAGGCGGTGGAGGAACTGGGAATCATTCCCCAGCAGTTCCAGCTTATCGAAAAGAACGAGGAAACCCTGGCCACGGTCTATACGGGGATACTTATCGAATACCTGGACGCCAGGGAAGTCCTGCCGGTGGTTTTTTCCCTGAACACCCTGGAATACGATCTCAGTTCCCGAATCCGTTCCCTGGTTAGGGGAAGGGAGCGGGAGGCGGGTATACTGGTGGGCAGCCCCAACCGCCAGTGGCCCAGAGACTACGGCCATCTGAATCAGGAACTTGCTTTTTCCGGCTACCGCATCCGTCTTTTAAGCGCCGGGGAGGAGATCCCCGATTCCCTGTCCGTGCTTTTTGTCTTTGGCGGGGCCGAAGACCTGGACGAATGGGCCCTCTACCGCATAGACCGGTATATCCGGGGAGGGGGAAAGGCCCTCTTCGCCCTGAACGGCGTCTTTGTCGATTATCAGGGGGGCCTCGAAATAAGGCCGGTTCAGGACAGGGGGCTCCTGGCCATGCTGGCCGGTTACGGCGTCGTGGTGAGGCCCGTTCTGGTTTTGGACACCCAGGCCCTGGACTTGGGCTACCAGATACAGAGCCGGAACGGGTTTATCCAGCAGCGTATAGTCCGCTACCCCCAATGGATTGCCCTCAGAAACAACAACCCCCTGCACCCGGTAACCGCCAGGTTTAACGGCCTCGACGTATATTGGGCCAGCCCCCTGGAACTGAGCCCGCCGCCCCAGGTCAGCGCCGAGCCCCTCCTGTCAAGTACCGGCGACGCCTGGCTTATGACCAGGGATTTTAACGCCAATCCCGACATGGTTCCCTACTTCGGGGCCGAGGCTGAAGAAACCAGGGGAAGCAAGATTCTGGCCGCCGGCCTTTCCGGTTCTTTCCCCTCCGCCTTCGAGGGCAGGCAAAAACCCGTCCGTGAGGGCTCCGCCGAAGAGCTGCCGGATCTTCCCGCCCAGGCCAGGCCCTCCCGGATCATCGTCGTAGGAGACGAGGACTTTGCCTCTTCCCTCATGCAGGCATCCAGGGGCGAAGGCCGGAACCTGGATTTTCTCCTCAAGGCCGCCGACTGGCTTTCCAGCGACGACGATATTATAGGCGTCAGAAACCGCCAGACCACGGACGGCCGCCTGGATCGCATTGAGGACGGGGAAAAACGGGAGCGGACTATGAACTTTTCCAGAACCCTCAATGTGATCCTCCTGCCCCTGGGGGTTATCGTTGCCGGAATTGTGCTGGCCCTGAGGCGAAGAATAAAAATTGCGGGAGCAAGGGAGGAAAGCCATGGCGCATAACAGAAAAGCCGCGGTTTTGGGTGTTCTCGTTCTGGTTCTCTCCCTCATCTACGGAGCCACCTGGTTCCTGGACCCCCAAAGATCCTACGAGAGAAACGCCGCCTTTGCCTGGATAGACAAGGATCTGCTCTTCCAGGCCGACAGAATTCAAATTGCAGGCCTCCAGGGTTCCACGGAACTGAGGCGGAAAAGGGGCCTTTGGGTCATAGAGGAAGACGGCGGGGATTATCCTGTAAAGCAGGCAAGGGTCGAGGATTTCCTCGGCATCCTCAGCCGCAGGGCCCCTTACCCCGTCCGGGCGTCTTCCGCCGGGGCAGCCGAAAGGCTGGGCCTGGGGGAGGGCTCTTCTTCCCGGATTGTTATCCGGGGAGGGGCGGGGCTCCCCCTGCTGGATCTTCTGATAGGCGGCGGCGATGCCACGGGCCGGGAAATATACCTCCGCCAGGCAGGCCGGGACGAGGTCCGCTCCGGGGAAGACCGGTTCACCCAGTACCTGGACAGCCCCCGGACCTCCTGGTACGATCTCGGCCTTTTTGCGGGGGATTCCAAACCGGGAGCCGGCGCGGTTCAGCGGGTGAGGGTTTCCGCTTTTGACGGAAGAAGCGCCTATAGCATCAGCAGAAACAACGCCGGCTGGACCTTCGAGGGGGAGGGG
>JAISRW010000187.1 GCA_031273405.1 Treponema sp. | reverse complement strand
AGCTGCTCCTTGCCGCCCTGTGTGAAACGATAGTGAACACGGGGCGTTTTTCCCCCTGAGGGGGAGGGGGAAACGAAAGCGGCGGCTGCCCAGCTCAGTCTGTGGAGGGAACTGGGGATAGTCCAGACGTTTGTGGTACACCTCATATTTGATACGTTTCACTGTTCTGCCTGGTTTAACCGTATCCACCGCCTGCCGCTCCTGTGTGCCGACTCGAAGCGCAAAAGGATTCCCCAGCTATGTTTTTTCAGCTCCGCTTAAGTGTGCGCATATGGGGTAAAAGGGTAGTCGGTGAAGATCACCGGGACCCGTGACCGGGGGAGGCTCAACCTGACAGTGGATGCGCGGGCGGAAGTGGCGGAGAAGGCAAGGAAAAGGGCGCGTTTTCTCTCAGCGTTGGTGCGGACGGCTTTTTCGGCAGTGACTTCGGCGGCGGCTTTTTCGGCGAAGAAAGCGGCGGAGGATCCTCGGTCAAAACGACCCTTGAAATGCCCTATTTCGGCGGCGGGTATCTCTTCTTTGACGCGACTTACGTGGAATTGTTGCTGGGTTTTTTCGGTGGAAGCGGAAAATTCAAATACACGCATGAACAGACCGGTCAGGCAACTCAGTCAGCAGAGTACGATGTTTCCCTTGCCAGCATCAATATTGGACTACTCGGTAAATATCCTTTCGCGCTGACCAGCAAGCTGACCCTGTTTCCACTTTTGGGAATCGACTATCAGATTACCGTCTCGGCAAAACTAGACAGCAGCGAGGGCGATGACCCTGCCCCCGGTGATTTCAGTGCGTTGTGGTTCAAGGCCGGCGGAGGTGTTGACTACACAATCACTTCCAACCTCTACGTCCGCCTTGAGGCGCTGTACGGCATCTGGCTCGAAAACAAAGCCGAAAAAGACGGAAAAAATGAATTACGACAATCCACTAACCTGCCAGTTACACCGGACTACGATGTTACTGCAAGGAACTTGTTCGGTCACGGCCTCACGGTAAAACTTGCTGTCGGATACAGGTTCTACTAGGAGCCTGTGGGGCTTGTAGGTTTTTATGGCTTTTTTGCAAAAAAAGCCATAAAAACCACAATTAATGGGCTGCTAGGAGTTTGCCGCACTTCGCGCATATAATCTCAAAAAACCACCGATCAGGCGGTTGCGAACCTTTGGTTCGATTTACCTTACAAACTCCGAAAGCATGCCCATTTATCGTGGTTTTATGGCATTTTTCAATGAAAAAGGCCATAAAACCCTACAAGAGCAATCGGGCCGAAGGTCCGCGGCTGCTAGCGCCCGGACCTGCGCTTCCCGCTCATCTTGACGCAGAGAATGGCGTAGCCTGATGACAGATCTTCTTTTTGCACAATCACGTTCTCCGGGACTTTGAGTTTTACATTGGTGAAATTCCATATCCCTTCTATGCCTGCGGATACCAGCATATCCGCGGCCTCCTGGGCGCTGCCGGAAGGCACGGTGAGGATCGCGATTTTTATGCCAAAGCCCCGGATCTGTATATCCATAGTCTTGGCGTTCATGATCCTGATCCCGTGAACGGTGGAGCCGATTTTCCTCGGGTTGGTATCAAAAGCCGCCGCGATATTGAGGCCATGGAGCTGAAAATCCTGATATCCCAGGAGGGCGGAACCGAGATTCCCTATGCCGACCAACGCCGCGTCATGCAGGGAATCCCAGCCGAGGAACCGCTCAATGGCGTCGATGAGGAGATCGATGGGGTAGCCCCTTTTCGGTCTTCCCATGATGCCGGTAATGCTCAAATCCTTTCGGACCTGAATCGATTCCAGGTTGAGCTCCTGGGCTATAACGGTGCCCGAAATATACTCCTCTCCCTCACGCTGCATATTGCGGATAATATGCAAATACGAAGGCAGTCTGCGGATCGAAGGAGCGGCGGATATTCTCAGGTTTTCCATAATCTCCTTAGAGGCTTTCCCAAAACCAACCGGATTTTGAAAAACCTTAAATTTAAATGAAAAGCGGTCCGGACTTTAGTCCGGTTAGGCCGCTTTTTCGGAAGTTTTTCCCATCAAACCATCGAACCGAAGATTCGCGGTTCGCACTAACCGGGTTTTAGGAAAAGCTCTATCTAAAGGATAAAAACATATCGATAGAAAGTCAAGAAAAGAAAGTCCGGAAACACAGTCAATTCCGGTCCCCGGTTTAGGGAAAGCCCCGCAGCCATAATCCTCAGAGCCTGGACGCCACTTCGGCGTTAAAGAATGTCCCGGCGGCTTCGGGGCTTACCCGGTGGGGGACACCGTCTACCGAGACCGCCACTCCGCCCTGGCGGCACTGCTTTTGGCAGAAAGCGGATTTGAAGTTGATCCTGTCGTGGAGGGACTGTTCCTCCATGAGCCGCTGGAATGTCCGGATGACGTTATAGGCACCCCTGATGTGACAGGAACTGCCGATACAAACACATAGTTCAAGCATGGGAATCCTCCTGGTGTTTTTCTTCGTCAGGCGGGGGCGCGTAGCGGACGTGGAGTAATTCCCGGACCCGGCCTTTGAGGATGCCGTTGTAGAGGTTCATCATCAGGGGGTTTTCCTCGGAGCGTTTGATGACGCTCATCCTGTCCGCAGCGTAAAGGCCCAGGCCCCGCTCTTCTTTTACCGGGGAGGCCGCCGGCGGCTGGCCCGCGCCGCTGACGCAGCCCCCCGGACAGGCCATCACCTCGACAAAATCAAAGCGGTATGCCTCGTCCCCGCTTTTAATTTTTTCGACAAGGTCCGCGGCGTTTTTGAGGCCGCTTACCATTGCGACCTTTAGTTCCCGGTCCCCGTGCCTGATCCGGCTGGTCTTGACCCCCTCCATGCCCCGGACGCCCTGGAAGCCGATCGCCATGAGCGCGGCGGAGGATTTGTCGTTAGAGAGCCGCCGCAGCACCGCCTCGGTAACTCCCCCGCTTACCCCGAAAATGACCCCGGCGCCAGTGCTGATCCCGAAGGGCATGTCCGCCGCCTCCGGGGAAATCTCCGAAAAGAGAAGCCCCGCTTCCGTTATCATGCGGATAAGCTCCTGGGTAGTGATCACGTAGTCAACCGCAGGAACAGCGTTTTCCGGCGGGGCATCCTCCGGCCGGAGCCTGAACTCCTCCCGGGCGGCCTCGAACTTCTTCGCCGTGCAGGGCATCACCGCTACATGCACATGGGCGCGGCCGGAACTGCGGCGGCTTTCTTCTTTTATGACCGAGGCGAACATCTCCATGGGAGAACGGGCGGTAGAAACGGCGGGGAGAATTTCGGGGTAGTTCTTTTCGGCGAATTGTACCCAGGCGGGACAGCAGGAGGTAAAGAGAGGCAGCTTTGTCCCGCCGGGGTTTTCCAGCCGCTTGAGCAGTTCGTCCGACTCCTCCAGCACCGTCAGATCCGCGCCGGTAGCGGTGTCGTACACCTCGTCGAAGCCCATCCTCCGCAGGGCGGCGATGACCCGGCCTATGGTGTTGCCCGCGGCCCCCGGCGCTTTTCCCGCGGCGGCCCCGCCGGTCTCAAGGCCGAATTCCCTGCCCACCGCCACCCTGACCGCCGGGGCTATCTGGCAGCTTACCTTGACCTTCCGGTCCGCCAGGGCCTTCCACACCGCAGCGGTGTCGTCCTTTACCACGATGGCGCCGGTGGGGCAGACCGCGGCGCATTGGCCGCAGCCCACGCAGGGGGATTCGGCCATGGTTTTGCCGAAGACCGCGCTTACAGTCATCTCCGCCCCCCGGTGGGCAAAGTCTATGGCCCCCACCCCCTGCACCTCGTTGCACACCCGCACGCAGTCGCCGCAGAGTATGCACTTATGCTGATCCCGGGTGATACACGGGGAAGAATCGTCCACGCTGTTTCCCTGGGCGGTATTGGGAAAACGTATATTTTTGATGCTGAAGCGCTTGGCCAAATTCTGGAGTTTGCAGCTTCCGCTGTTTCCGCAGGTAGTGCAGTCCCGGCAGTGGTTTGCCAGGAGCAGTTCCAGAATCATCCTGCGGTATCTCCGCAGCCCTTCGGTATTGGTTTTTATCGCCATACCCGCCCTGGGCGGCGTCGAGCAGGCCGCCTCCAGGCCGCCCCCTTCGGTTTCGACCATGCACATACGGCAGGCGCCATAGATCGAAAGATCCGAATGGTAGCAGAAGGTGGGCAGTTCTATCCCCGCCTTGCGGATAAGTTCCAGGATGTTTTTCTCCCCGTCGATCTCAACAGGGATACTGTCAATGATCATATAGTCTCCGGTATTCATGGTTCCCTCCATTACATTAGTTAGATTAGTACATTAGCCCGCGATTGCCTTAAACGGACAGACGTCAATACAGGCGCCGCATTTAACGCATTTGCTTTGATCGATTACAAAAGGTTCTTTAACCTTGCCGCTAATCGCCCCAGCCGGACAGGTTCGGGAACACTTTGAACAGCCCTTGCACTTTTCCGCGATAATAGCGATCTGCCGGAGTTTTTGGCAGCCTCCCGCGGGACAGCGCTTGTCCCGGATGTGGGCTTCGTATTCGTCACGGAAACTCCTGATGGTGCTTACCACCGGAAACGAAGCGGTTTTCCCCAGCCCGCAGAGGGCGGTCGCGGAAATAGTGTCGGCCAATTCCAGCAGCAGTTCGATGTCCCCTTCTTCCCCGTTCCCCGAGGTGATCTGTTCCAGAACGGCCAGCATACGTTTGGTGCCTTCCCGGCAGGGAACGCATTTGCCGCAGGATTCGTGCTGGGTAAAGTGCATAAAAAACCGGGCGATCTCCACCATGCAGGTATGATCGTCCATCACCACAAGCCCGCCGCTTCCGATTATAGCCCCGGCTTTCTTCAAGGAATCAAAATCCAGGGGAAGGTCGAGATCATCCCCGGTAAGGCAGCCTCCGGAGGGTCCGCCGGTCTGCACCGCCTTGAATGTCCCGCCGTCCCGCATGCCGCCGCCTATGTCGAAGATCACCTCCCTCAGGGTTGTACCCATAGGCACCTCGATAAGACCGGTATTTTCGATATTGCCGGTAAGGGCGAAAGTTTTAGTGCCGGGGCTGTTCTCCGGCCCTATGGTCTTGTACCAGAGCGCCCCCCGGTTGATGATGAGGGGTATATTGGCAAAGGTCTCCACATTGTTGAGGAGGGTCGGTTTTTCAAAAAGCCCCTGCTCCACCGTCCGGGGCGGCTTTACCCTCGGCATCCCCCGCTTCCCCTCGATGGACGCGGTAAGAGCGCTCCCCTCTCCGCAGACAAAGGCGCCGGCCCCCCGGTAAATCTGTAGGTTAAAGGAAAAACCGGTTCCCAGGATATTGCTGCCCAGAAGGCCCGCCGCCGCCGCCTGGGCTATGGCGGTCCGCAAGCGGCTTACGGCCATGGGGTATTCCGTCCGGACATAAATATAGCCCTCGGAAGCGCCGCTGGCCCTGCCGGCGATAAGCATCCCCTCTATCATCTGATGGGGGACGCCTTCCATGACGCTCTGATCCATGAAAGCGCCGGGGTCCCCTTCGTCGCCGTTGCAGACCACGTATTTGGGCTCCGCCTTCTGCCTGTATACCTGTTTCCACTTGACCCCGGCGGGAAACCCCGCCCCCCCGCGGCCGCGGATGTTGGACTCGGCTACCTCGGCGATAATCTCTTCGGGACTCATGTCAAAGAGGGTTTTCTCAAAGGCCGAATATCCGCCGACGGCAAGATATTCTTCAAGGGATTCGGCGTTTATGCGGCCGCATTTCTCCAGCACGACACGGGTTTGTTTTTTGTAGAAAGGTATTTCATCCCGTTTCGGATAGCTTAAGCCGTTTTTTTGATAGACCAAGCGATCGATCAGTTTGCCGCCGGCGATGGTCTTTTCAACAATTTCCTCACAGTCCTCAAGCCTGACCCTGGTATAGAGGTATCCCGCGGGTTCAATCAGAATGAGAGGCCCCATGTCACAGTATCCGTGGCATCCGCTTTTTTTAAGCCCCGCCGGATGCCCCGGCTCTTCGGTAATGTTTACCCCGCAGGGAATCTTTTTTTCGCTTATGATGCCCGCCAACCGATCGTAAACATCAAGGGAGCCCGACGCGATACAGCCGGTCCCCGCGCAGACAAAAAGCTTTGTCTTTTCGGCATCGAGGGCTTTCTTGTATATTTTTCTGGCATTTTGCAGCGCCGCCCTGTCGTTCAGCATATTAATTACCCTCCCCGCCGGCGGCAATATCCGCCCTGAGTTCCTCAAGCAGCTTCGAGACCTTTTCCGGGGTCATGGCGGCATAGACTTTGTTATTAACGGTCAGCGCCGGCGCAAGGCTGCAGGCCCCCAGGCACGCGACGGTCTGTACGGTAAAGCCTAAATCGCCGGTGGTTATCCTAGAGGCGGAAAGCCCCAGTTCCCCGCGCAGCCGCTCAAGGTTAGGGATAGATTTCCGTACATGGCAGGCAGTGCCGTCGCATACCTTTATGATATACTTGCCCTTGGGCTCAAGGGAGAAATTCTCATAGAATGTCGCGACCCCGTAAATCCGGGCCTCGCTTACTTTCAACCGTTTCGCCAGATGGGGAAAAATCTCCGCCGGCAGGTAGCGATACTGTTCCTGTATCCCCTGGAGGATCGCGATAACCGAGCTTGGCTTCGCCCCCAGTTCGTCAACAATCCCATCCACCGCCTCATAATCAAACACCGTACTTGTCATACACCTCTCTCCTCAAATTTCCACATGTTTCTCCACTCCTCACTCTCCACTCTCTGTTAGAAGTAACTCACTTTTATCCGCTTCCCCATCGTTTTAAGGCAGGCCGCCAGTTCGTCAACCAGGCGCATTTTTATGTTAAAGCCGATGGGAAGATCCGGGTTCTGATGGGCGGGATTAACGGCCCTGCCCACGTAAAAATTAATATCCGTCGCTCCCTCAAAGAGGAGCCGGGCAATCTGGGAAGCCCCGTCTTTTCCATAGTTCCACTGAACATAATTTGTGTTGTCCCTGATATAATCCCTAGCGTATTCCAACACCCGGTGTATGGTAATGACCCCTTCGGTAACTAGGTCAACCCCCTCAATCTTTGCCGTGGGCGGTATGGCGGGATCGATATAGCGGGGTACGCCGGTTTCCAGGGGCTTCCCCAAAAACCGGGAGGCTAGGTTTGAAGTGGTTCCCCCGCAGACAATGTGTTTCCCTTCTTTGGAAAAAAAGAGGGCCATCATTTTGTCCGCGTCGGCAGGGCTGGCCGGCGGGCCCACCATAAGGTTGACGGGCTGCCGCCGCCGTATTTTTACTATGCACACCGTGGTATCGTCCCCGGGCTCCCCGCCGTAGAGGGAATAGCATTTGCCCAGCAGGATGGAACAGAGGGTTTTCGCGGCCAGGTCCCGGTCATAGGCCTTTTCCAGGAAAGCGATGATGTCGTCCCGCTGCCAGCCGAAGTTGAGGACTTTGCCAATCCCCGCGTGAACCGCGCCGTCGCTGAAAGCGATAAAGGTATCGTCTTCCCGCACTTTGACGCGGCTCTTGTAGATAGTCTTTTTATCGATGGTTTCCGCCCGCATGGGGTAGGGGTAGTTTTTCCCCTCCCGCAGCAGAATCACCTGGGGGTTGTCGTATTGGATGATCTCCGCATCAAGGCCGCCTGAAATTCTGATGATGGTAAAGGTCGAGTAGGCTATCTGCCGCACCTTGCAGATCGGCAGGGTGGCCGCGATGGTGGAAACGCAGTCCTCCACGGGAAGGGAGTTGGCAATCATAGTAGAGATGATCTTCGCGGTAAGGGTAGAGAGGATGCTTGCCTTTACGCCGCTTCCAAGGCCGTCGGCAAGCACCGCCACAGTCAGGTCCTGCCGTTCCGGATCACCGCCGCTGTCCCCGCCGCGCTCGGCGGAGGAAGAGGGGTAGTCCAGGAAGGGACGGACGATCTCAACGTGATCCCCGCAGAGCTGCTCCCCCTGTTTGTTGATGCTGAGGTATCCCGCGTCGGTACAAAGGCTATTCATGACCGAGGCTCTCCTTGAGTGTCGTAAGGGCTATCTTTGTCTCCGCGGTACTTTCCCCCAGGAGGGAGGCTATTTCCTGAACCGCCCGCATCTGCTTTTCGATAACCTTGTCGGTAATCTCGATAGCCTTCCGGTTAAAATCTTCTTTCGCCTCCCGTTGCCGGGTCTCTTCGGTAACGTCCCGCATGATGCAGATAACGATGTGATAGCTCCTGTCGTAGATCACCGTCTGGTCAACATATTTTTCGTAATCCGCCAGATAGGTCCGTTTATTGCGGGTATTCTTTCCTTCCTCTATCGCCGCCACAAAAGGCACGGGGTCCAGAATACGCACCACCTGATCTCCCAGAATATCGGCAGGGTTTATGTTGAGCAGTTTGCAGGCGGCGGCGTTTATCTGCTGAACCTCCAGGGTTTCATTAAGCACGATGATCCCGTTGGGGGTGTTTTTGATAATGTCATCGGAAAAGGACTCGGCCTTTTCCAGCAGATAGGGGAGGCACATAAAAAGGTTGGCCTTGCCCTCCAGCACCGCTTGGGCTTTTTCGCGGCAGGTGTCGTAACCGCAGGTTCCGCAGTTCAGTTCCTGTTCCGGCCTGGTCTTGCCTATCTTCCGCAGCACTTCGGCGACGGCCTCTTCGCCCAAATGGACCTTGCGAATCCTGAGGGGGTCCATGTTTTTTTTAAGCGCCTCCGGATCGTAGGCTTCGGTTTCAAGCTCTCTGTCCCCCGCATATGAGGAAACGGCGATATAATTCCGTACCGGATAATTCCGGCGCTCCTTCCGTTTAAGGCCGCCTCGGTCCATCGCCGGCCCGCCGGTACAGCTTCCCGAGCAGGCGGACATTTCGATAAAACATTTTTTCAGCCTTCCCCTTGCCGCGTCTTCCAGGACGCTGATGCAGTTCTCTACGCCGTCTACCGAAAGATAGGTATAGTCCTTGTTCTCTTTCGCCATGGCGCGGAGTATGCCGCCGGGGATGGGGAAAAGCCGCGTTAGAGCTGCGGCGTCTTTTGTTTCTTCCGCCGGCTGAAGACCGATGTTTTCCCGGGCGAGCCATTGGGAAAGCTCCTCAAAGGTCAGGGCGCAATCGGTAAAGCCCCGGTAAATTTCGGCCTCCTCTTTTTTGGAGATGCAGGGGCCGATAAACACCGTCTTCGCCCCGGGCCGGCGGCGCTTAATGTCCATGCAATGGGCCAGCATGGGGGAAATAATATGCGCCACCGAGGGAAGCACGGCGGGGTAATATTTCCGTATGAGCTGGTTCACGCTGTGGCAGCAGGAACTGATGATAAGATCCCGCTCCCCCGCGTTGACCAGGGCGTCGTAGCGTTTTTTTACAATGGCGGCGCCCAGGGCGGTTTCCTCAACCCCCGCAAAGCCCAGTTGTTTCAGGGCCTGTTCCATCGAGGTTAGGGTAAAACTTTCCCCGCTTGTTTCATCCACATAATTTGCCGCGAAAGAGGGGGCCAGGCTGACGTAGAGCTCCGCTCCGGTTTTTATAAGTTTCTCCGCCCCGGCAATATCGTTGCGGATCTCCTTGGCGTTCTGGGGGCAAATGACAAAGCAGTTTCCGCAGAGTATACATTCTTCCGGCACGATGTGGGCACGATCGTTCTCAAACCGTATGGACTTTACCGGACAGCGGCGCAGACACTTATAGCAGTTTTTGCAATTTGTTGTTTTGAGGGTTAGATATTCGGTCATGGCGGATCACCCAAGCTGTTTCAGGATCGTTTCCTCAAAAAAACTTTTGGCGTTCTCAGGCCGCAGGGAATGGTACGCATCACCGACCATTACGGAAACGCCGGTGGCGCACTTTCCCATGCAGAAAGCGCCGCCAAGCTCAACTCTGTCTTTTAGGTTTCCTCCGGCAATCAGGGCTTGAAACTGTTCCACGATCTGCCGGGAACCTTTCAGGTGGCAGGAACTGCCTATGCAAACGGTAACCTTCATACAAGCCTCCTATTCATAATCAACCACATTGGCCCAATGGAGCAGGAATTCCCGCTCTTCCGGTTTTGCCTTAACCAACCGGGACGCGGAGATAATCGCGATCCATTTTTCTACATACTGTTTTGGTGTGTCGCTTTTTTTGCAGAAAAGGGAAAGATACTTTTCCGCGGCGCCTATGTGCCCGGCCAGCCAAAACAGGAGATAGGTCTGGGCGGCGTCGGCGGAGGCGTTCCCCTGGGTCGCGTGGGACCAGTCGATGATATAGGCTTCGTCATTGCCGGTGATAATGATGTTGGTCGGATTAAAGTCCCCGTGGCAGAGCTTGGTATGCCGGGGGAAGCTGTCCAACCGGGTCCGCAGTTCATACCGGACGGCGGTGTCAAGACCGGAGGCAAGGATTTTTCGGTGCAGCTTATCGCCGAGCAGGGGCAGCCGGGTGGCGGTAAACCTGTGCGTTTCAAGCTGGATGTCCACAAAGCGTTCCAGGTATTCGTCAAAGCGCTCTTTGTTTTTTTTCATTAAATCCTCCAGGGTAGTTCCCGCAACATATTCCCACACAATGGCCCACTTCCCCTCTATCCTGGTAACCTCGATAAGCCTGGGAACCCGGAGGCTTGTTTCCCCCACCGCCGCCAGATTCAGGGCTTCGGAAAGAACGTCGCTTGCGGGATATTCCGGTCCCATCACCTTGACGACTCGGTCTTTGTCCAGGTAAATAGTTTTCGCGGTCCTCACCGCGATGATCTTTTCAAGATTATAATTTCCCATCAAACTTTCTCCTTCCTGCCGTAATAGGCGTTGAGATACATCGCTTTGATTTCGGCAATCAGCGGATACCGGGGGTTTGCGCCGGTACACTGATCATCAAAGGCCTGCTCGCTCATCGCGTCAAGGCGCTTGAGAAAATCTTCTTCATCAACGCCGTAATCCCTGATGATTTTTTTGATCCCCACCTTTTCCTTGAGCGCGTCAATGGCGGCGATAAGGCTCTCAACCTGTTCCGCCTCGCTTCTGCCGACGGCCTCCGGTCTATGGACCTCTGGTCCAGCGAGTCCCAGGGCGCGGGCAATCTCCGCGTAGCGCGAGAGCGTGCGCGGGTGGTCGTATTGGGGAAAGGTTCCCATTTTGGCGGGGGCTTCCGCACTGTTAAATCGGATCACCTCGTCAATCATGAGAGCGTTGGCAATGCCGTGGGGCAGATGGTGAAAGGCACCCAGTTTGTGGGCCATAGAGTGGCAGACCCCCAGGAAAGCGTTGGCAAATGCCATGCCGGCGATTGTCGCGGCGTTGGCCATCTTTTCCCGGGCAGCGGGGTCATTGGGGCCGTTTTCGTATGCCCTGGGCAGCCACCGGAAAATCAGCTTTAGCGCCTGTAACGCAAGGGCGTCGGTGTAATCGGTTGCCATCATCGAGGCGTAGGCTTCAAGGGCGTGAGTCATGGCATCTATGCCCGACGCGCTGGTAAGCCCCTTGGGGGCATTCATCATCATGCCGGCGTCCACAATCGCCATGTCCGGCAGCAGCTCATAATCCGCCAGAGGGTACTTCATGCCGCTCTTTTCGTCGGTGATTACCGCGAAAGGCGTAACCTCGCTGCCTGTTCCCGCAGAGGTCGGCACGGCGATAAAATACGCCTTTTCTCCCATCCTGGGGAAAGGGTAAACCCGCTTGCGTATGTCGGCGAAGCGCATGGCCATATCCGCGAAGTCCGCGTCCGGGTGTTCGTACAGCACCCACATGATCTTTCCCGCGTCTATTGCCGAACCGCCGCCCAGGGCGATAATCACATCGGGCTTAAAAACGCTGATTGCGGCGGCCCCTTCTTTGGCGCAGGCGAGGGTGGGGTCAGGCTGGACATTAAAAAAAGTTTCGTGGACAATGCCCAATTCGTCCAGCTTGTTTGTTATTGCCTTGGTGTACCCGTTCTCGTAGAGAAAAGTATCGGTAACAATGAAGGCTCGTTTCTTGTTCAGAACCTGCGTTAATTCGTCCAGGGCCGCCGGCAGGCAGCCTTGCTTCAGGTATATCTTTTCAGGGGCGCGGAACCACAGCATGTTCTCTCTCCTTTCCGCAACAGTTTTTATGTTGAGTAAATGTTTCACCCCCACGTTTTCTGCCACCGAATTGCCGCCCCAGGAACCGCAGCCCAGGGTGAGGGAGGGGGCCAGTTTAAAGTTGTAGAGATCGCCGATGCCGCCTTGGGACGAGGGGGTGTTGAGGATGATCCTGCAGGTCTTCATCCGCGCTGTAAATGCGTCGAGCTTTTTTTGTTCCCTCCGAGGATCGATGTACAGCGATGCGGTGTGGCCGTAGCCGCCGTCCCGAATGAGTATCTCCGCCTTGTCCAGGGCCTCGGAAAAGTTTTTTGCCCGGTACATTGCCAATACGGGGGAGAGTTTTTCGTGAACGAATTCCTCATGAATTTCCACGCTTTCCACTTCTCCGATGAGGATCTTGGTTTCAGGCGGAACCGTTATCCCCGCCAGGACCGCGATTGCGGAAGCGCTCTGGCCGACAATCTTCGCGTTAAGCGCCCCATTGATGATGATGGTCTTCCGTACTTTTTCCGTCTCAGCAGGATCCAGAAGATAACAGCCCCGGAAGGCAAATTCTTTTTTTACATCCTCATACACCCCATCCAGGGCGATTACCGCTTGTTCCGACGCGCATATCATACCGTTGTCAAAGGTCTTCGAATGGATAATGCTGTTCACCGCAAGCTGTATGTCGGCGCTTTCTTCGATGACTGCCGGCACGTTTCCGGAGCCGACGCCGATGGCGGGCTTCCCGCTGGAATAGGCGGACTTTACCATGCCCGGCCCGCCGGTAGCGAGGATGAGGTCCGCCTCCTTCATCACCATGCTGGTAAGTTCCAGGCTCGGCTCGTCTATCCAGCCGATGATCCCCTCGGGAGCGCCGGCCGCAACCGCCGCCTCAAGGACTATCCTTGCCGCGGCGTTGGTACACTTCTTAGCCCTGGGGTGGGGGGAGACGATGATGCCGTTACGGGTTTTCAGAGCGATGAGGGTCTTGAATATCGCCGTAGAAGTGGGATTAGTTGTCGGAATCACCGCCGCCACAATCCCGACAGGCTCGGCAATTTTTTTAATGCCGAAAGCGGCGTCTTCTTCGATAACTCCGCAGGTCTTTGTGTTTTTGTACGCGTTGTAGATGTACTCCGCAGCATAGTGGTTCTTGATCACCTTGTCTTCCGCCACACCCATGCCGGTCTCATCCACCGCCATCTTTGCCAGGGGAATACGGGCCATGGTCGCGGCCCTGGCGGCGGCGAAAAAGATTTTGTCCGTCGCTTCCTGTGAAAAGGCCGCGTAGATCCTCTGGGCTTCCCGAAGGCGCTCCAAAACCCTTCTCAGGCTTTCTGCGTCTGTAACGGTTGTGATGTTTTTTGTTTCAGTCATAGGCTCCTCTTTAAGCAACAAAAGTGAGGCGGCTCTCCTCATCTTACCATTTAATCAACAACCTCACCCTAAAGGGACGAGGTATGTTGTTCTCGAAAGGTGTTTGCACTCAGGGGTTTAATACTTTATAACCGCCCTAAAGCTCCCCCCGCACAAGCAGATTCTTGGGTATTAAACCCCTTCGGCACGAATAAAAACCGCCGGTTTAATGAGATCCGCCGATCTCTTATCCATAAGCAGGAAAGCGTCCGCTATCTTTGCAAAACCATCAAAACGGTAAGTGATAAGTTTTGACGGATTAACCCGTTTGTATTTGATACTGGAGCCTGTCCCAAAACTAATTAACTGTGCGCTAAAAGCGCACGGTTTTGGGACAGGATCTTGGAAAAAACGGCCAGTAGTCCGCTTTTTCCTCTAAATTTAAGGTTGCTTTCCCAAAACTTCAGTTTTGGGAAAGCCTCATTGTTGAGCAGTTTTTCTATATCTAACCGCTCCTCCGGGACAGAATCCGCCGCAGATATCAATATTTGCCATGCCGAGCCCCCACACAGGGGCCGGAATGGTAAATGTATCCGATGCGTCATAGCAATTGACGCTTGATACAATACCGATCAGACGCTGCGATTTACTTTCCGGACAGCCCATTACTGTGTGAGACCGTCTCAAACCCGGATGCAAAGAACTATTTTTCGATCGCCTTTTTTACAATCGCTCCAATGCCCACACAGCCCAGTATGATGAGGGTACCTCCCGCCAGGGTTTCAGCCATCCAGACAAGGGGCAGTGGAAGTTTTGCGAGGAGTTCCGGTACGGTGTCGGATTTATACCCGAGGGTAGCCGCCAAAAAAAACAGAAAAGCGAAGGAGTTGAAAAATTTCGGCAGGACACCAAGCAGCAGTACGATAAGCCCTACAAAGATCAAGACAAAGATCACAACGCCGGCAAAACGGGCTTTATCCCCAAAAAGCGGCAGCCAGATTATCGGTATAAAAACAGCGTTGAGAATCAGGCAGCTCAATTCCCCAACGGCGCCGCCCAATACGATATGGCCGGTTTTCTCCTTCTCCTGTTCGGCAAGAAAAAACGAAACCATGCAGACCATGACCGGCCATGCCGGAAGCTTAAATAAAAAGAGCAGCACCTCGGCTATGGCAATCAGGGGCAGAAGCAAGGCACAGGTCAGCAGATTCCTCTTGTTAAATATTTTCTCCATAACGATTCTCCTCTCAAAATTATTAATAGAGTTGTTCGAAAACCTCAGTTTCGAACAACTTCCTTGAAAAAAATGCAAAATGCTGTGCATTTTGCGAGACTTGTTCGAGAACCGTGCGCTGGAAGCGCACATTTAAATAAGTTCCCGAACAAGTCCAATAATCCCCGCAGTAAAACAACGGGATATTGAAGATTGAGTGCCCCCCGTATTACACCCCAGGGCGGCGGGAAGTTATACCCCGGGGAATTAAATTGCCGTCCAGCCGCCATCGATGGAGAGGAGCTGGCCTGTTGTATAGCTGGATGCGTCAGACGCGAAATAGACGACGGCGCCGTCTAATTCCCCTGTTTTGCCCGCGCGCCCCATGGGACAATAAGTTTTTAAAATGTTTGAAAATTCAGGATTACTCATGGACGCCTCGGTCATTTCGGACGGGAAGTATGCCGGACCAATGGCGTTTACGGTAACATTGTATTTTGCCCATTCGGCTGCCAGCGCTTTGGTAAGCATCAGCACGCCTCCTTTTGAGGCGCAATAGGCGCTTAAGGGGCTTGTCGCCATGGCCGCACTGCTATGGATTGATCCTACATTGATGATCTTGCCATATTGCTGATCGATCATGACCTTGCCGACCTCCCGGGCGATGAAATACACGCTGTTTAAATTGGTATTGATCACGGCATTCCAATCCTCGTCGGACTGAATTTCAGCAGGCTTCTTGCGGGCGGTACCAGCGTTGTTCACCAGAATATCGATCCGGCCGTAATGTTCTTTTATCCTGGTGATGGCGGCCTTGATATCGTCATTCTTTAGCACATCGCATTTGAACGCAAAACAACGCACGCCCATACTTTCGATATCTTTCTTGACTTCCTCGAGTTTTTCCTGTCTTCTGGCCAGTATCGCAAGATCCGCGCCCTGTCCCGCCAGGGCCTTCGCAAATTGGACGCCCAGTCCCGATGAAGCGCCGGTTACCAGCGCTACTTTTCCTTTCAAATTAAACATACTCATCCTCCTGAAATAACGCGCTTAATAGTGTGTAACACACACTGTATTACCAAAAATTAAATCACTACTGAGGCTTTCCCAAAACTTCAGTTTTTGGGAAAGCTGCCTTAAATTTATGGGAAAAAGCGGGCCTCAAGCCGCTTTGTCCAGGAGCCTGTCCCAAAACCGTGCGCTTCCAGCGCACAGTCAATTAGTTTTGGGACAGGCTCTGCTGTTTTCCATTGTTGATATAGGCGTCTATCGCCTCGGCGGCGTTTTTTCCCGCCCCCATGGCGAGGATCACCGTAGCCGCGCCGGTAACGGCGTCTCCCCCGGCGTAGACTCCTTCCCTGGAAGTCTTTCCGGTTTTTTCATCCGCGATAATCCCGCCCCACTTCTGGACAGCAAGACCCGCGGTAGTTGACTTGATAAGCGGGTTAGGAGAAGTTCCGATGGACATGATCACGCAATCGGTTTCGATGGTGAACTCACTCCCTTCCAGCGGAACCGGCCGCGCCCTCCCGGATTCATCAGCTTCGCTCAAAACCATTTTTTGACAGCCAAGGGATTTCACCCAGCCTTTCTCGTTTCCGCCGATGCTCAGGGGGGTGGTCAGAAACATGAAAGATATTCCTTCCTCTTTGGCGTGTTCAACCTCCTCAAGCCGGGCGGGAAGCTCCTTTTCCGTCCGGCGGTACACAATCGTTACCTCCGCCCCCAGGCGCCGGGCGCAACGGGCGGCGTCCATGGCTACATTTCCTCCCCCCACTACGACGGCCTTTTTACCCCGGTGTATAGGAGTCGCGCTTCCTTCGGTATAGGCCTTCATCAGATTTATCCGGGTAAGAAATTCATTGGCCGAATATACGCCGTTGAGATTCTCGCCGGGGATATTCATGAATTTTGGAAGCCCCGCGCCGGAACCGATAAACACCGCCTTGTAACCATAGGTGTCCAGAAGTTCATCTACCGTAAGGGTCTTGCCAATGACCGTGTTCACCGCAATCTCTACCCCCATCTCCTTTAAGCCTTGGATTTCCTTTTGTACTATTGTTTTTGGAAGCCGGAACTCGGGGATTCCGTAGGAAAGCACTCCCCCCTCAATATGAAGAGCCTCGAAGATCGTAACCCCGTAGCCTTTTTGGGCAAGACTCCCCGCGCAGGCAAGCCCCGACGGACCGGAACCCACCACCGCCACCTGTAATTTGTTGCGGCCGCTTTCTGCCGCGGTCCTTCTATCGGCGGAAGCGCCGTGAGCGTTATGATAATCAGCCGCGAACCGCTCCAGCCTGCCGATGGCTACAGGCTCCCCTCTGCGGCCCCGGACGCACTTGCCCTCGCACTGGGTTTCCTGTGGGCAGACCCTTCCGCATATCGCCGGAAGGGAATTGTACCGAGCAATCACCCCGTATGCTTGTTCAAATTCTCCGGCGGCAATTTCCCCGATAAAGCCGGGAATGTCTATATTGACCGGGCAGTCGGTAACGCAAGGTTTATTCTTGCAGCGCAGACAGCGTTTTGCCTCGTCCACCGCCTGGGCTTCGGTATATCCAAGGGCTACTTCAAGAAAATTACCGCTGCGGATTTTTGGATCCTGAACAGGCATTTCATTTTTTGTTAAGCTCATATTCGGCATTTACGCTGCTCCTCACGCGGAATTTTTGACCATGCCGCTCCCGGCCAGGAGCCCGCAGGCTTCGTGGGCCTTTAGCTCAAAGGGTCTATACATGGCCGCCCTGGCTATGGCCTCGTTAAAATCAACCTCGTGGCCGTCAAAATCCGGGCCGTCCACGCAGGCGAATTTTGTTTTACCTCCCACAGTAAGGCGGCAGCCGCCGCACATCCCCGTACCGTCAATCATGATGGGGTTCATGCTGACCGTTGTTTTAATGCCGTATGGCTTGGTCAGGGCGGCAACAAATTTCATCATCACCAGAGGCCCGATGGCGATCACCTCGTCGTACTTCTCGCCGTTGTCAATAAAGAGCTGAAGCGCCTCGGTAACCAGTCCCCGCCTTCCGTAGGTTCCGTCATCGGTCATAAGGACGAATTGACCGGAGGCGTTCTTAAACTCATCCTCAAGAATTACCATGTCCTTTGAGCGGAATCCGGTGATCGCGTGAACTTCCGCGCCCTGGTCGTGGAATTTCTTCGCCACAGGATACGCGATAGCGGAGCCTACGCCGCCTCCCACAATGGCGACCTTGGCCGCCGAGCAATCCGTCGGGTTTCCCAGGGGCCCTACAAAATCAGCTATGCCGTCTCCTTCCTGTAACCGGTTGAGCTGCCAGGTGGCGGCTCCGGCAATCTGAAATATGATCGTTACGGTCCCCTGCTCCCGGCTAAAACCGGCGATGGTCAGCGGAATCCGCTCCCCCTTTTCATTGGCCCGCAAAATAATAAATTGTCCCGGCTCGGCCTTGGCCGCTTCTAATGGCGCCGCTACTGTCATCAAGGTTACCGAAGGATTCAGGCTTTTTTTTTGTATAATTTTAACCATACAAACCTCCTTGCTAAAAAATTAACCACAACGGACCGAAGGCCCGACGACAGACGGCACGGACAAAGAGAAAAGAAAACAAAATTGAAGCAAATTCAGCATGTTTTCAGTTTTGCTCAATTTTCCGTGCGGTCCGTGGTTCTTATTCATCAGAAGTCCACATCCGTATCGTAGTAACAAGCCCGCAGCAGCTTTTCCATTTCCGCCGGATTAATTTTCCGGGGATTGGAACCGGTACAGGCGTCCCCTACGGCAAGCTCCGCGACAGCGGGCAGCTTGTCCAGGAATTCCCTTTCACCGATGATGCCGCCTTCGTAGTCTTTGATACACGGGGGAATGTCCAGCGCCTTGTTGAGGGCCTTGATGTGGTTAATAAGGGAAGCGACCCCTTCATCGGCGGTTTTTGCCGGGAGGGCTATGAACCGGGCGATTTCGGCGTACCGATCCGCGGCGGCTTTTTCTCTGGCGTTGTATGTAATCACCTTGGGAAGATACATAGCGTTGGCCGCGCCGTGGACGATGTGGCCGCCTGAATAGGCCGCCCCGGTTTTGTGGGCCCTGGAGTGAACGATCCCCAAAAGGGCGTTGCTAAAGGCCATCCCCGCAAGGCATTGCGCGTTGTGCATGGCGGCCCGCGCGCCGGCGTCCCCCTTATACGAAGCGATGATATTTGCGCCTATCATCTTGATGGCGTGGAGGGCCAGGGGGTCGGTATAATCGCAGTGCAATGTAGACACATAAGCTTCAACGGCGTGGGTAATGGCGTCCATCCCCGTATGGGCCGTAAGCTTGGGGGGCATGGTCAAGGCGAGATCGGGATCAACAATGGCGATATCCGGGGTAATGTTAAAATCCGCCAGAGGATATTTAATACCTTTTTGATAATCGGTGATCACCGAAAAGGCGGTAACTTCCGTGGCGGTTCCCGATGTGGAGGGAATGGCGCAGAATTTCGCCTTGGTCCGCAGGGTGGGAAAATTAAAAGGAATAGTCAGGGCTTCAAAAGTGGTGTCAGGGTATTCATAAAAAGCCCACATGGCCTTGGCTGCGTCAATCGGGGAACCGCCGCCTATGGACACGATCCAGTCGGGGTTAAAGGCCCGCATGGCCTCCGCTCCCTTGAGAACCGTTTCCACCGAGGGGTCCGGTTCCACCCCTTCAAAGAGGCTGACCTCCATACCCGCTTCTTTTAAGTACGCCACGGTTTTGTCCAAAAAGCCGAAACGCTTCATGCTTCCGCCTCCGACTACTACAATCGCCTTTTTCCCTTTAAGGGTTTTCAGCGCCTCAAGAGCCCCCTTACCGTGATACAGATCCCGGGGCAGCGTAAATCTTGCCATAACAGGCCTCCGTTAATAATCGTTAATGATAGAGCCTTTCCCGTAACTGCCGAGTTTTGGGAAAAACTCGATATAGAGCCGATACTACCTTTTTCTAATTGATAAAAATATATCAACTAAAAACAACTTTGTGAAATACTATTTTGGAATGAGGTCATATGAGTTTTGATATGGACCGGCGGTGTTTCTTTTTGATTTATTCTAATATAGCAGCGTGCATAGTTACAAAATTTTATTCATGCCGAAGGGGTTTAATAC
>JAISRW010000212.1 GCA_031273405.1 Treponema sp. | reverse complement strand
TTTCAAAATCCCCGTCCGATTTTTCCAGTTCCGCGAAGAAGGCATCCACGTCGGAGGCGTCGAAACAGCCGGGCGGCAGGATGGGCTCCACCACCACAGAGGAAAATTCCAGGAGAATGCCGCATTCCCTGGCCAGGATCAGGGCCTTGCGGGCCGCGTCCATGGCGTTAAGATCGTCCCTGGGGTCGGGCTCGGTATAGCCTTTGGCCTTGGCCTCCCTCACCAGGGCGGAAAATGTTTTGGTCCCGTCGAAATTATTGAAAATATAGCTCAGGGTGCCCGAGAGCACCGCCTCGATACGCCGCACCCGGTCCCCTGAAAGGAAGAGATCCCTGAGGGTTGATATTACCGGCAGCCCCGCGCAGACCGTCGTCTCGTAAAGGTAGGGAATCCCCCGATCCCTGGAAAAGCCGGTGATGGCTTTGTAGTATTCCAGGGAGCCCGCATTGGCCCGCTTGTTGGGGGTAACGATGGGGATAGCGGCCTTGAGGATATCGGCGTAACGGCCCGCCACCTCGTCGCTGGCGGTGCAGTCGCAGAAACAGGTATTGGGCATATTGCAAGACTTCATTTTCCGGATGAAAAGGTCCAGGTCGAAGTCTTCGATACCTCTATCTTCACCTCTATCTTCGATACCGCGGCTTTTGATACCGCCGGCAGGGTTTTTCAAAAGGCCCTTGACCGTTTTGGGGTCGAGCCCCTCAGGGCGGAAGATCATTTTTTGGGAATCCGCCGCCGCCGCCAGGTTGATGCGGATCTGGAACTGACGGGCCAGAATTTCCCGGTGTACCGCGAACTGTTCTACCAGGGTTTCCCCGATAAGGCCGATCCCCAGGAGGAAAAGGTTCACCGATCGCACCCCGGAGAGGAAGAATGCCTCGTGGATGGCGTTGAGGGCTTTGGCCTCGTCCTGCCTGGCTATGATGGCGGAAATATTGATCTCCGAGGAACCCTGGGCAATAGCCGCCACATTGATCCCGTTCCGTCCCAGGGAGTGGAAAACCTTGCCGCAGATCCCCGAGGTCTTCTTCATTTTGGAACCCACCACCGCGATGATAGAGAGATCCGTTTCTATCACCGGGAGATCGATAAGAGCCGCGGCGATTTCGACGGCAAATTCTTCTTTAACCGCCGCTTCCGCCGCCGCCATATCGGAAGGGAGGATGGCAAAGCAGATGGAATATTCGCTGGAGCTCTGGGTGATGAGGATGATATTGACCCCCCGCCGCCCCAGGGCGCCGAAGAGGCGGGAAGAAGATCCTGTCACCCCCACCATGCCCGGCCCCTGCACCCGGACCAGGGCAATATCGTTCATGGAGCTGATACCCCTGATAAGGAAGGGCCCCGGGTCCGGGTCCTTAACGATGCGGGTCCCCTGGCCCCGGGGATTAAAGGTATTGAGAACCCTGATGGGTATCCCCTTTTCCCACGCCGGCCTGATGGTGGGAGGATAGATCACCTTGGCGCCGAAATGGGAAAGCTCCATGGCTTCTTCATAGGAGATGCTTTCTATCCTCAGGCTGTCTTTTACAAATTTAGGGTCGGCGGTGAGAATGCCGTCCACGTCGGTCCAAATCTCCAGTTCCCCGGCCCCCAGGGCGGCGGCAAAAACGGCGGCGGTAAGATCCGAACCGCCCCGGCCCAGGGTGGTGGCGGCCCCGTCCATGGCGGAGGCGATAAAGCCGGTAACAACGGGGAGGGGGGCGTTTTCAGGCGGAAGGGCGCTGAAAAACGAGCGTATCCGCCCGTAGCTTTCGTCCCGCAGAAGCCGGGCCTTTCCGAAGCGGTTGTCGGTCTTCACCAGGAGGCGGGCGTCCAGGGAGGACGAAGGAATCCCCGCGCCGTTAAAAATAGCAGCGATCAGGGGGGCCGCAAGGCGTTCCCCGAAACTCATGATCAAATCCTGAGTACGAAGAGAAAGCTCCCTGAGGACGGCTATTCCCTTCAGGAGTTCCAGGAGCTCTGAAACGGTCTGTTCCGTATCGCCCAAAGCGCTTTCCAGGGCAGGCCCCGTTAAAAAAGCCGCCGCCATATCCTGATGCCGTTTTTTGAGGGCTTCCGCGGCCGCCTGGTAGGCCGGATCCCCTTCGGCGGCCTTCCGGCCCATCTGAATCAGGGTATCGGTCGCTCCTGAGAAAGCAGATACCACCACAGCCCGGGTCCTGCCCCGGTGTTCGCCGTCCTTAAGGATGGCAATCAATTTTTCCACTGCTTCCGGGGACCCCACCGAAGTGCCGCCGAATTTCAGAACCAGCATACTCAAACTCCGTTATACGATAATTGCGGTTTCTCAAGCTGCCGCCCTGCCAAACCGCGCGACTGCTTTATTATAGTAATAATTCCGGCAGGAAAAGACAATGTGCGTAATGCCTCACGTAAAAATGACACCATGCGTTATATTGACACGCTTATATCGAAACTTCATACTCAGCTTATGAAACTGGCAGATAAAGTAACTTCGGTTCGCATAATTTTGGCCCCTGTTTTCTTCGTTATATATCTGCTCCCCCGTCTTTTCCCCGCTCTTTCCCTCGGGACCCTGTGGACTGTGCCGGTCTTGTGGGGGCTTTTTGTCGGTTCCGAAATTACGGACATGCTGGACGGCATGATAGCCCGGAAGAGGGGGGAGGCGAGCGATTTCGGCAAATTCTTCGATCCCTTCGCGGATACCCTGGTACAGGTCACCTATTTTTTCTGCTTTGTGATAGACGACATACTGCCGTCCATATTGTTCCTGGCGGTATTGTACAGGGAATTCAGCATTCTTTTCATCAGGAACCTTATGCTGAGGAAGGGTGTCGCCATGGGGGCCCGCATAAGCGGGAAGATCAAGACCATAACCTACATACTGGCCGGCGCTTTTGCCCTTTTGGCTTCCACCGCGACCCGTTTAGGCTTGAACAATGCTTACTACCGGGTATTGTGCGGCGTTTCGGTCGTGATCTTTATCGTTTCAGTGATAATGTCCCTGCTGTCTTTTTTCGATTATTATTCGGTCTATAAAAAGGCCCCCAAAATATAGCGAAAAGCGAAAAAGGTAAAAAAAAAGGTAAAAAAAAGGAAAAAAAGCGCGGGAACCCTTGACGCAGGGGTAGGGGATATAGTATATTTAATCCTACCACCCGAAGGGGCGGGGAGATTAGTTTTACCGGTTTGTTCGAATCTTTTTTTTTAGAAAAAACGGCAAATAACGAGTAA
>JAISRW010000185.1 GCA_031273405.1 Treponema sp. | reverse complement strand
GTCAGATACAGCAGGGCGTCGGAAAACCCGTTCCAGCGGCTTACCGCGTAGAACAGCGCCAGCGTCGCCAGCACCGGTGTGGAAAGGGGCAGGTATATCCGCAGCAGCACGGTGTAGGGGTTCGCGCCGTCAAGTTCCGCGGACTCCTTTAGGCTGTCGGGCACGCCGTAAAAGAAACTGCGCAGGACTATCATGTTAAACACCGAAAGGCAGCTGGGCAGGATCAGGACCAGCGGATTATTCAGCAGATTGAGGGTCTTTATCAAAATATAGTTCGGAATCGTCCCGGCGCTAAAGTACATCGTAAAAATGATGATCATGTTCATAAAGCCCTTGCCCTTGAGGCCGGCGTCCACAAACGGGAACGCGCAGAGGACCGTAATGGTAAGGGAAACCAGCGTGTAGATCACCGTAAGTATAGCCGTCCATATCATGGAACGGCTGAAGGCGGCGTCCTTGAACACGTAGATGTAGGACTCCGGCGTCCAGCCGACAGGCCAAAAGGCAACCTGACGGTTAATTATCGCCAGCGGAGAACTGAGGGAGCGGGCGGCCAGATTTATCATGGGCACGATGCAGATCAGCATAACGGCCCCGCAGATTATTTTTATTATCAGATCCGACAGCCTTGAACGTTTCAGCTTTGCCATTTCAATTCCTTAAAAAATACCCCTATCGCCGACCTTTTGGGCAAGCCGGTTGGCGGCTACCAGGAACAACACGCAGATCACCGACTGGAATAATCCCATCGCCGCTGTCAACGAGAACTGGAAACTGCGAATACCAAGGCGGTATACAATAGTAGAAATTACATCGGCTACCTGCATCACCCGGGCATTGGCCATGGTATAGGGCCGGTCAAACTCACTGCCCAATATGCGGCCCAGGTTCATTATCAGGAGCACGACGATAGTCGCCCTCATACCGGGGAGCGTTACGTGCCATACCTTACCCCAGCGCCCGCAGCCGTCCGCCTCCGCCGCTTCGTACAATTCCGGGTTAATGCCGGTAATGGCGGCCAGGTAGATAATCGTACCCCAGCCGACTTCCCGCCACACGCCCAAAGTGATATAGGTACCTATCCACAGGGTGTTGTTCATCAAAAAATCGATAACCGGAAAGCCCAGTCTGTTCAGCATCATGTTGACGACGCCGTAACTCGGCGCGAAAAGCTGAATCGCCATACCGCTGATGATGATCCACGACAGGAAGTGGGGCAGGTATACCACCGTCTGGGTCAGCTTTTTGTACCACCCGGTCCTGAGTTCGTTCAGAAGGATGGCCAAAATAACCGGCGCCGGAAAACCTATCACGAGATCCAGCAGATTCAGGGTGATGGTGTTCCGCACGGCAAACCAAAAATCATGCCTTCCGAAAGCGGTTTTAAACCATTTAAGACCGACCCACGGAGACTCCCAAACGCCCCGGAACATATTATAATCCTTGAAGGCGATCACAATGTTGGTCATGGGCATATAACGAAAGATGACGAAAAACGCGAGCGGCAGCAGCATCATGGTATAGTACATCCATTTACGCTTCATGTACGCCCCAAACTGAAATTGCCGTTTCCGCAATGCCATACACATCCCCTGTCTAAAGGTTCCGGATATCACGAAAATCCGCCAAGGTTCCACGAAACCCGCCCGCTAGTGATGAATAATTTTACTACCCCAGGTATGATCTGTCAATCAAAAAACGAACATGCGGCAAAAAAACGAACATGCGGCAATAAAAGAGCCTGCCCCAAAACCGTGCGCTTTTAGCGCACCGTTAATTAGTTTTGGGACAGGCTCCAATGTCGCAACTTAAGAAAGGGGCGGTGATCCGGAAAGCCGCAAAACCTACAAGCGCAATCGGACCGAAGTGCAACAGGCTGCTAGGATCGCTTGAGATCGACCACGATCATTTGGGGCGTTTCCTGGCCGTTGAACCAGTTGCGGTTAAGGGTAAAAACCAGGTCTACGGTATCTCCCATGTCGAAGTCGCGTTTGACCTTCTCGGCGGCCTGCCAGTAAAGGGCCGGCCACTTGGTTTTCCCCGCGTCAAGGGTAAGCTTGACATGCTTTGCCTCAGGTCTGCCGATCAAATTCAGATCCGCCACCTTAAGCCCCTTGGCCAAAAAGGTGAGGGGGCCGTTCTGCTCTCCGTAGGGCTCAAAGCGGTTGACGGTTTCAAAGATTTTTTCCCCTGTCAGATAGGAGAGCGGAAGTTCCGCGTCAACAAAGACAACGCCTTCGTTTTCGTCCCTGCCCGTCTCCATGGAGGCGCTTAAGTTTTTAAGCCGCCCGAGAAATTCATTCCAGGTTTCCAAACCTTTTTTTATATCCATGCTGAAACCGGCGGCATAGTCGTGGCCGCCCCAGTCTATAAAAAGATCCGTACAGGGTTCGAGAAGGAACCGGAGATCGTAGCCTTTGACGGATCTGAGGGAACCTGTGGCGATTCCGTCGCCAAAGGAAACGACCACGGCGGGAACCTTGAAACAGCTTACCAGCCGGTTTGCCAAAATCCCCGTGACTCCCCGGAATATGTCCTCTCCATAGGCTAGGGCGAGCTTGTTGCCGTACTCCTTGAGGTTTTTTCCGGCCCGGGGTTCCACAAGATTCCAGCCCTCTTCCCCTATCCTTTTCCGCTTTTCGTTCATTTCGATCAGCTCCCTGGTCAGGGCGTCCCTGCGGACAGGATCGCTTTCCAGGATGAGGCTCACCGCCTTGTCGGGGTTTCCCATGCGGCCCGCGGCGTTGATGGCCGGGCAGAGCTGCCAGGAAAGATCCTGGGCGCCCAGCCGCCGGCCCGCCCCGGAAAGATCCAGCCGGGAGAGGAGATTCGAAAGCCCCGGCCGGGCTTCTTTCCCCAGGGACCTTAGCCCCTGCTTGACGATGACCCGGTTTTCATCCTTTAGAGGCATGATGTCCGCTATGGTCCCCAGGCAGGCCAGTTGGAGATCCTTCTCGTCCTCGCCGGAAAAGAGTTTTTCCCGGCGCTGGATGAAGGAGGTGAAGAGGTTGGCGAACACGTCAAGCTCGCCGGATTCCTTGTCGGAATATTTTGCAATCCTTGAAAGCTCCTTGATCCTGAGGAGACTCTTCCCCGCGGCCTGGGGGATCTCCTTCCCGATTTCCGGGGCCAGGTCCATCATGCCGAACTCGACGCCGGGGCCGAAGATCTTGCCGAGGATACGCTTCTGCAGGGGAGCGTCCCAGACCAGTATATGCTGGCCTTCGAGGAAGGCGGGAAGCCTGGTCTCTTCGATTCTTACCATGCCGGGAACCACCGTTTCGGACAGGACGGCTCCGGCCGCCAGATTCCTCATCTTTACCGTCTCTATGATCCACGCGTCGTTGAGGGGGCGGGTGTTGAGCAGGCAGACAGGCTGGTTGTAGTATTCGCTTTTAAAGGCGAAGCGCAGGGCCGAGACAAGCTTGTAGGCCACCCCGCAGCCGGCAAGATCCCTGAAGGGGTAGAGTGAGTCCTTGAGCTTGGGGTTGACGATAGCCAGGGCCGGAGGAAGCTCCTCCTGGGGGTTGTGGTGATCCGTGACAATCACATCCACCCCAAGCTCGGCGGCCCTTTTTATCTCCGGGATGTTGGATATGCCGCAGTCCACGGTGATGATGAGGGTCCCGCCGGCGGCGGCGAATTCTTCCACCGCCTTCACGGAAAGGCCGTAGGTTTCGTCCCCCATGGGGAGCTGCCAGCTTACATCCATGTTCTGGCCCCGCAGAAAACCTGCCGCCAAGGCTATGCTGGTGATGCCGTCCACGTCCCTGTCGCCGAAGACCAGGACTTTTTCGCCTTCTTCTTTTGCCGCGGAGATACGGTCTACCGCATCTTCCATGCCCGGAAGCAGGAAGGGGTTCCTCAAGTACCGGGGATCGTCTTCGAGGAAGTAACGGATCTCCTCGCCTGAGCTAATACCCCGGCGGGCAAGAATGGACGCGGTAAGAAGATCGCAGCCGTATTTGGCGGCGCTGTTCTTTACCAGTTCCGCTGATATATCCTTTTTCTCCCATTTCATTTTATTTCCTTTAAGATTAGTTTACGCGGCGCCGGGGGTTTATCCGAGTATTCCACCGCTTCCGCCAGGGAGGGCAGGGCCGCTTCCAGGGCTTCCGCCCCGGCGGCCCACACGGTCATGACCGGGTCGCCGGCGGCCACCTTGTCGCCGGCTCTGGCCCGGAAGGCCACCCCCGCCGTGGGGCTCACCTCGTCGCCGGTGCGGTTCCGGCCGACCCCGAGCTGTACCGCGGCGTGGCCGACTTTCCAGGCGTCGACGCGGGAAATATAGCCGGCCCGCCCGGCCCTAAGGGTGGACTCAAACTCCGAGCGGTAGTCGCCCCGGAGTTCCAGGAGCTTCTCCGGGTCGCCTCCCTGGCTCTTTACGTTTTTGAGGAAGAGTTCCCTGGGCTTCCCGCCGGCAAGGGTTTTTTCGCAGAGCTCCCGGCCCCCGGCGCTGTCGGGAGCCTTGCCGCCAAGAACCGCCATGCGGGCGGCCAGTTCCAGGGTCACTTCCATGAGATCCGCCGGCCCCTTCCCCTCAAGACAGTCGAGGCTTTCTTCCACTTCGAGAAAATTCCCCACCATCTTCCCCAGGGGCTCGTCCATGTTGGTGAGGAGGGCGATTATCCTGAGCCCCATGGCCGCCCCGGTATCCACCAGGGAACGGGCCAGTTTTTCAGCCTCCGCCGCATCCTTCATAAAGGCCCCGGAACCGTACTTGACATCCAGCACGAGGCTGCCGGCGCCTTCGGCGGCTTTCTTGGAGAGTATGCTGGCGGTGATGAGGGGAATGGATTCCACCGTGCCGGTCACGTCCCTGAGGGCGTAGAG
>JAISRW010000102.1 GCA_031273405.1 Treponema sp. | reverse complement strand
GACCAATTCCAGCATTTCGTCCACCTGCCGTACCCTCTCCGCCTTGCCGCCCCGGCTGTGTATCACCAGGGGTTCCTCCATGATCCAGCCTGTCCGTTTTACCGGGTTGAGAGACGCGGCGGGGTCCTGGAAAACAGCCTGGACTTTCAAAGCCCTTTCCCGCCGCGCTGCGGGCGCCGGGCGCCTGGGCCGCCCCTCGTGCGTCAGGCCGTCGATGAGGATCTCCCCCTCATAGCCGATGAGTCCCAGGATGCACCGGCCCAGGGTGGTTTTGCCGCAGCCCGAGGGGCCTACGAGGCCGAAAATTTCCCCTTCTCCGATTTCCAGGGAAACCTGATGCAGTGCGGGTTTTATCGTTTTTTTGCCGAAGAGCCCGTGGGCGCGGCTTGTATAGGAGGCGCTTACCTGGTCTAGTCTGAGGATGCTCATGAGAGGCTCCGGCGGGACGGGGCCCTGACGCAATACACCCGGTGGTTTTTGCCCAGGCTTGTTTCCTCCGGAAAGGCGGCGGAACAGCGCGGCTCCGCGTGCCGACAGCGTGTGGCAAAGGGGCAGCCAAACCGGGGCTCCTCTATCGAAGGAACCCTGCCGGGGATATTGGCCAGGGGCTTCCCCTTCTGCTCCCTCCGGGGGATGGCGCCTATGAGAGATTGGGTGTAGGGGTGGGCGGGGCGGTTAAAAATATCCTCCCTGTCCCCGGCCTCCAGGATTTTTCCTCCGTACATTACCAGAACCCGGCGGCAGAAACGGTTCACCAGGCCCAGGTCGTGGGAAACGAAGAGGATCGAAGCCCCGAGTTCGGCGTTGATCTTCCGCAGCAGTTCCAGGATCTGGGTTTGGGTGGCCGTGTCCAGGGCGGTAGTAGGCTCGTCGGCCAGAATGAGGGCGGGGCCGCAGACGGCGGCGATGGCGATCATCACCCGCTGGCACATGCCGCCGGAAAGCTCGTGGGGGTAGGCCCTGGAGAGCTTTTCAGGTTCCTCAAGCCCAAGGCTTTTCATAATATCCAAAACCCTGGCGAGGCGTTTCTTCTTATCCCCGAGACCGTGGAGTTCCAGGGCTTCGGCTATTTGGGCGCCCACGCGGTGGAGCGGATTGAGGGAGGCGGCGGGTTCCTGAAAGATCATGGAGATTTCCTTCCCACGGATTTGGTCCGATTCTTTTTGGGAGAGTGAACAAAGATCCCGGCCCTTAAAAAGAATCTCCCCTCCAGTGCGTTCAAGTTCCGGGGCCAGCAGGCCGGGAATGGAAAGGCAGGTGAGGCTCTTGCCGCAGCCCGATTCCCCCACGAGGCCCAGGATTTCCCCCTGGTCAATACTAAAGCTTATATCATCCACTGCGGTAAAAAAAGCTTTCCCCCGCCTCACGCCTATGGATAGATGTTTTACCTCTAAAAGAATTCCCATGTTTCCCCTGAACAGCGCGGCTAACAATAGCGCCGGCGTATTCCCTCACCAAGATTATGAAACGCTAACACCGTCAGCATGATCATTATCCCCGGAGCGAGGGCGCACCAGGGGGCGTTAAAAATGAAGTTCTGGGATTCCGCAAGCATGCGCCCCCAGCTTGGAACCGGGGGCTGTATCCCCAAGCCCAGGTAGCTCATGGTGGATTCGGCCAATATCGCGTTTGAGAACCCCAGCACCGAGGCGGAAAGGAGGGAGGGGAAGAGATTCGGCAGGATGTGGCAAAATAGAATCCTCGACGGGGAAGCTCCCATGATTTCCGCGATCCTGACAAAATCACGGTGCTTATATTGGAGGGTTCCGCTTCGCATGATCCTGGTAAAGCTGGGGATGAATAAAACCAGGAGGGCCGCGATAAGGGTGAGATGGCTGTTGCCCAGGAGGGCTACCATCACCAGAGCCAGGAGGAGGCCGGGGAAAGAACTCAGGGCGTCCATGAGGCGCATGACGGCCTCGTCCAAAAAGCCGCCCCAAAATCCCGCGGCCATCCCCAGGGCAGAGCCTGCCGCGGCGCTTCCGGCCACGGTCAGTATCGCCGTAAGGATGGTGTACCTTCCTCCCGTCATGATCCGGGAGAAAACATCCCTCCCGAAATTGTCGGTCCCCATGAGGTGGGGAAAGCCGGCGGGGGACGACGAGCCGGGCCTTGCGAAGCGGTTTTTGCTGTCCATCTCGTTATAATCGTAGGGGAGAAACACAAGGCTTGCCAGGATCATCCCACCTATTAAGCAGGCCAGGACTATGCCGGCTTTTAAATCGCCGTTCCAGGAATTTTTCACGTCCCCCTCACTTTATCCTGATTCTGGGATCGATGATTTGAATCCCTATATCCACCAGGGTATTCGCCAGAACAACGATCAGGGCGGTATAAACCGCCAGGGTTTCCATCACCAGGAAGTCCCTGGACGTTATGGCCGTCAGAAGAAGCCGCCCGATTCCGGGAATCGAAAAAATCTGCTCTATCACAATGCTGCCGGTAAAGATCTCCCCCAGGATCATCCCCATGAGGGTAAGGGCCGGGAGGCAGGCGTTTTTGAACACATGCCGGAAGAGGCATCTCCTCCGGCTGCTTCCCTTGCTCCGGGCCGTGCGGACATAGTCGCTTTTGAATTCCCGAAAGATAGAAGAACGCAGGAATTTGACCAGGATTCCCGCGTTGGGAAGGGCGACGGCAAGGGCGGGGAACAGAAGATAGCCGAGAAAGGCGCCGTAATCGTCCCTGTACCCCACATAGGCGCCGGGGACAAAGAGTTTGAAAACCAGGCCGAAGACCCAGATAAAAAGAACCCCCAAAAAAAAGCCCGGCGCCGAGATGGTCATGGCGGTGGCGGTGTTTAAGATCCTGTCGGCCGGGGAGGCTTCGTTTTTAGTGCCCAGAAGAGAACAGGGGAGGGCGATGAGTACAATGAAGAAAAGAGAGAGGAGGGCCAGGTTAAGAGTGACAGGCAGCCTGTCCAGGATCATCCCCGAAATCGAGGCGCCCTGGAAGCGGGTGGAATTCCCCAGATTCCCGGTGAGAAATTTTACCAGCCAGGACCCGTACTGGACGGCTACGCTCCGGTCCAGCCCCCATTCGCGCCGCAGGGCCGCAATCTGCTCCTCTTCGGCCTCGACGCCCAGGGCCAGAAGCGCCGCGTCTCCGGGGATGACCCGAAAAGCCGCGAAACTGAGAAGGGAAACGAGAAACAAAGTTAAAAGCGTGGTGATTAAACGCTTTCCTATAAAGCCCATTGCCCCTTCCCGGTTTCAGGTTTTCAGTCGGTCCTGTATATCGTGGAGAAGTCCACCACATGGAGAGGATAATTCACCGCCCCGGCAAAACCCGGCGCGAAAACCTTGAAGCTCATGATATCCTGGATATAAACGCTGGCGGCATATTCGGAGATGACACGCTGGGCTCTCTTGTAAAGAGCCGTTCTTCTGGCGCCGTCGCTTTCCGTGAGGGCCGCGTTATAAAGGCGGTCATACTCGGAATTATTAAAATTGATAAAATTGCTCCCCGAAGTTGAGACATAGCGGCCGAGGAAGCTCCGGGGAGAAAGGGGAACGCTGGAGCCGTCAAAGGAGATGATGGTAGCCTCAAACTTCCGGCCCCGGTACACGTCGCTGAGCCAGGTGCTCCAGTCCGTAAGGCGTATGGCGGCCTTAATCCCCACTTCCGCCAGTTGGTTCACGATTACCTGGGCGGTATCGACGTGCATGGTGTAATTGGAAGGAACCGTTATTTCCAGGGGGAATCCGTCCCTGTAGCCCGCCGCCGCCAGAAGGGCCTTAGCCTTCCCGGTATCCTTCGGGTAGGGGTTCCTGAGGGAACTTTCGTAGTAATTCTTAAGGCCCGGGATGAGGGGGCTTCCCGAAGGCTCTCCCCAGCCGTAAAAGGCGGTGTCAATAATCTCCGCCGGGTCAACCGCATAGCTGACGGCCTGCCGGACAGCGGTATTGTCCAGGGGCTTGACGCTGTTGTTCAAGGCAAAAAGCTGCACCGTGTTGGAATAGCCTTCCACAACCGTAAACCTGTTCCGGTCCAGTTGTTCGAGAACCGAACCGGTGACGCCGGCGGCGTCAATATTGCCGCCTATGAGGCCGGTGAGGAGGGAATCCGAGTCGGCGCCGAACACCACGGTCACCTTGTCAAGTTTGGGGATATCCCCGCGCCAGTAGCCGGGGTTCTTTACCAGCACCAAGCTTTGCTGGGGGGTGTAACTTTCGATCTTGAAGGGGCCGGTGCCTATGGGGTTCTTCTCCCTGTCGGCGTTGGCCTTGGGGACAATTCCTATGGTGAGGTAGGGAAGGAATTCAACGTCCGGGGATTTTAAGGTGATCCGCAGATCCTGCTCCCCGCTTATTTCTACCTTGTCTATCCCGGTAAAGCCTGAAAATTTTTTTTCTATCGCTGTATTCAGCGTGAATTCAACATCCGCCGGGGTCACGGGGCTTCCGTCGTGAAACCTGACCCCTTTCCGGAGGATAAAGCTGTAAACCAGGCCGTTCTGTTCCGTTCCGAAAGCTTCGGCCACCGCAGGCACAAGATTGCCTTCGGTGTCGGATTTTACAAGGCCCTCGTATACATTAAAAAGAACGCTCCTCCCATCCGCCGTATTGGAAGGGCTTAGAGGATCCAGGGTGGTTAACTCGCTGGTAATCCCGAATCGCAGTTCCCCCCCTCCCAGGACCTGTTTTTCCCGCTTCTGTTCCCGGGCGAACACCCCCTCGGCGAACACCCCCCGTGTCCCGGCTGCCGAAAAAAGCAGCGTCAAAGCCAGAATGATTTTTACCGGGGAGAAAAGATGATTTTGCCTCTTCATAACAACTCCTGTTTTGTTGTAACATTCCGCCGGCTTCCGCTATCCTCCGCCTTCGACCGAATAGTTACGTTTTTCATTCTGGGATCCTCTCCAGATAGTGTTAATATAGTATTAGTATTGTATGAATAATATGTAAATTGCAATGACCCCGGCCAGGGAAGGGGGCCGGGTATATTTTGACGAAGCTGATGCGGCGGCGGGCGGGGTACGGAAGAAGCGGGAAGAAACGCCGAAGGAAGAGCGTAACCGGCGGAATAACAGAGAAGCGACGATAGGGCAGGTAATGTATCACAATGAGGATGATAAGAGCCGGTATCGGGGGAAAGAGAAGCGGCAGCTATGGGGATGGGTACGGAGCGTGTGGGTAAACTTCCGCCGGATTATAGGATGGCCGGGCGGTGGCGGGGAAAAGGGGGCGGCAGCCGAAGGGGTCCGGAGGGCTCCGGTGGCGACTATCGTCCCGAAACCACAATATTTTTCTTGACTTTCCTCAAGGCTATGGTATACTAACGTCACCATGAGCGATCTTGCCGCCCTTTATAAACCGCCAGCCTCAGAAGGCGCCGCGCCGGAAATGATTAATTCTCCGCTCCGGTCTCCCGCGTCTTCTTCTTTCTTTAACTATTTGCTATCTACTACTTACTATTTGTTGGGGGGGCCCCCCCCCCCCCCCCCGGGGGGGCGCGCGCGAATGTAAACACAGACCCCCCACAACGGAG
>JAISRW010000076.1 GCA_031273405.1 Treponema sp. | reverse complement strand
CAATACGAGATCCTCCCCCACCTGGGATTGAGCCTTACTATCGATCACGCGGTGGTAGACGGGGCGCCGGCCGCGGAATTCCTCAAGGCCTTTTGCCGCGCCATAGGAGACATTGATTTGTGGATAGCGAAATAGCAGACTGTCGAAAATAGGAGAAAATATGAACGATGTGATCATAATAGGCGGGGGGCCCGGAGGCTACCTGGCGGCGGAACGGCTGGGCCATAGGGGTAAATCGGTGCTCCTGGTGGAGAAAGATGCCCTGGGCGGAACCTGCCTCAACGTGGGCTGTATCCCCACCAAGTCCCTCCTCAATTCGGCTAAGCTCTACCTCCACGCCAGGGAAGGGGGACCGTTCGGCGTCCACGCCGAATCGGCTTCTTTCGATTTGGCGGAAATGATGGCCTGGAAGGCCAGGGTCGTGGAGACCCTCTGCGCCGGGGTGGCTTCGCAGATGAAACGGCACAAGGTGGAAGTCATAAAGGGCGCGGGGGTTTTCGAGGCCAAGGGCTCTGTCCGGGGGGTCCGCGTTGGCGGCGTCTTTTACGAGGCAAAGGCGGTCCTTGTTGCGGCGGGATCGGTTCCGGCCATGCCTCCCATTCCCGGAGCAAAGGACAACCCCAGGGTGCTGGATTCCACCGGCCTCCTTTCGGTAAAAGAAATCCCCGCCAGCCTCTGCGTCATAGGCGGCGGAGTTATCGGCATAGAATTCGCCAGCCTCTTTTCGACCCTGGGAAGCAAGGTGTCGGTGATAGAAATGCTGGACGAGATCATCCCGCCCATGGACAAAGACCAGGCGCCGCTGATGCGGCGTTCCCTCAAAAACACGAGCTTTCATCTTGGCTGCAGGGTTACCCGCGTCGAGGGGGGAACCGTGTTCTTTACCGCCAAAGACGGCAAGGAGGAATCGGCGGCCGCGGATATTATCCTCATGGCCGTGGGCCGCCGGAGCGAGACCGGCTCCTGGGGCGCGGCGGAAGCAGGGGTCGGCCTGAGCGCTAAGGGCGTCACCGTGGACGAAAGGATGCGCACCAACCTGCCCGGCCTTTGGGCCGCCGGAGACGTGAACGGCCTGAGCATGCTGGCCCATTCGGCCTACCGCATGGCCGAAGTCGCGGCCAACGATATTTGCGCCTATCTGGAAGGGACGGAGAGCAGGGATCGCATGCGTTACAACGCCATCCCCTGGGCGGTCTATTCCATCCCCGAAGCGGCGGGGGTCGGCATGACCGAGCAGGAAGCCCTGGCAAAGGGGATAGGGATAAAGAAGACCGCCGTCCCCATGGCGGTTTCGGGCCGCTTTATCGCGGAGAACGGCCTCAGGGCGCCGGGGAACGTCAAGGTCGTCGCCGACGCCGGTAACGGCCGCATCCTGGGGGTCCACATCATCGGCCCCTATGCTTCGGAGATGATCTGGGGCGCCGCAGGGGTCATCGAAAACGAGATGAGCATCGCCGACCTGAAGGAACTGATCTTCCCCCATCCGTCGGTCAGCGAAGTGATTCGGGAAGCGATCTGGAATTTTTAATATTTTATTATAGGAGGCTAAAATGCCGAAATCAATTTTTGTTGATCCCGCGGAAGTAAGCAAGAGCGGGACTATCAAGATCAAAGATATACCGGTTAACCAGTATAAAAACAACTTTGACAGGGAATTAAAAACCTACGGCAGGGAAGGGCTCATCCGTATCCTCTATGACATGCTGGTCATCAGGGAATTCGAAAGCATGATGAACACCTTTAAAATTCAGGGCGCCTGGAACGGCATAGAATACAACCACAAGGGGCCGGCCCACCTTTCCATGGGGCAGGAAGCCGCCGCGGTGGGCCAGTGCGTCAACCTGGGGATAGACGACCTCATCTTCGGTTCCCACCGGAGCCACGGCGAAATTATCGCCAAATGCCTTTCGGCGGTGGAAAAGCTGGGGGAAAAAGAGCTTGAGAAGATCATGAAGGAATTTTTGGGCGGCGACACCCTCAGAATGGCCGAAAAGGTTTCTTATTCGGGTATCAAGGATCTGGCGGAAAACTTTGTCCTCTACGGAGCCCTGGGCGAAATCTTCGCCCGAAACTCGGGGTTCAACCGGGGGCTGGGGGGCTCCATGCACGCCTACTTTCTCCCCTTCGGCTCCATGCCCAATAACGCCATTGTAGGCGGCTCCGCCGACATAGCCACCGGGGCGGCGCTGTTTAAGCGCATAAACTACAAGCCCGGCATTGTCATCTCCAACGTCGGCGACGCGGCCCTGGGTTGCGGCCCGGTATGGGAAGCCATGTGCATAGCCGCCATGGATCAGTATAAGACCCTCTGGCCCAAAGACGGCCCCCACGGGGCGCCTCCCATACTCTACAATTTTTTCAACAACTTCTACGGCATGGGCGGCCAGACCTCGGGGGAAACCATGGGCTATCAAATCCTCGCCAGGGTAGGCGCCGGGGTCAACCCCGACAACATGCACGCCGAAAGAGTCGACGGCTACAACCCCCTGGCGGTTGCCGACGCCGTTGAGCGGAAGAAGAAAATCCTCCTGGCCGGCGAGGGGCCCGTGCTCATGGACACCGTCACCTACAGGATCTCCGGCCATTCCCCTTCCGACGCTTCCAGCTACCGCACCAAGGAAGAAGTCGAAGCTTGGCAGAAGGCCGATGCCATTCTAAGGTACGGCCAGTATCTTGTGGCTAACAAAATTTTAATAGAGGATGACATCGATGCCATGAGGGCTTCGATCAATAAAAAGCTCACCGATGTGGCCAGGCTTGCCACCAACGACGCCGAAAGCCCTAGGGCTCCCGCGGCGTTTATCGAGCAGGTCATGTTTTCCAACCAAAAGCTCGAAAAGATGGAAGACCGGAAGCCCGATCTCCTGGACGCGGGGGAGACCAACCCCAGGGTCAAGGCCCTCAAGGACAAGGCCCGCTTTGCCTTCGACGCCGAAGGAAAGCCGGTGAGCAAGAACAAGATGTTCCAGTACCGGGACGCCCTCTTCGAAGCCATGCTGCACCGTTTTACCATAGACCCCGCCATGGCGGCCTGGGGCGAGGAGAACCGGGACTGGGGCGGCGCCTTCGCGGTTTACCGGGGCCTTACCGAGGCCATTCCCTATCACCGGCTCTTCAACAGCCCCATCTCCGAAGGCGCCATTGTTGGGTCCGGCGTGGGTTACGCCATGGCGGGGGGCCGGGCGGTGGTGGAGCTCATGTACTGCGACTTTATGGGCCGGGCGGGGGACGAGATCTTCAACCAGGCTTCCAAGTGGCAGTCCATGTCCGCGGGGCTCCTCAAGATGCCCCTGGTCATCCGGGTGTCGGTGGGCAACAAGTACGGCGCCCAGCACAGCCAGGACTGGTCTGCAATCACCTCCCATATCCCCGGCCTCAAGGTGATGTTCCCCGCCACCCCCTACGACGCCAAGGGCATGCTCAACCTGGCCCTGAGGGGCACGGACCCGGTTGTCTTCTTCGAGAGCCAACTCCTTTACGACAAGGGGGAAGAATTTGAAAGAGCCGGGGTCCCCGAGGGCTACTACGAGATCCCCGAAGGCGAACCGGCTGTACGCAGGCAGGGCAAGGACATAACCATAGCCACCATAGGCGCCACCCTGTACAAGGCCCTGGAAGCGGCCAAGACCCTGGCCCAATACGGCCTGGAGGCGGAGATTATCGACCTCAGGTTTATCAACCCCCTGAATTACGAGAAGATCGTAGAATCGGTCAAAAAGACGGGCCGCCTCCTCCTGGCAAGCGACGCGGTGGAGCGGGGTTCCTTCCTCCATACCGT
>JAISRW010000068.1 GCA_031273405.1 Treponema sp. | reverse complement strand
GCGGGTTTTGCGGCTGCCGCCGCGCTTTTCGCCGTAGAGACTGCGGGTTTCCCCGCCGGAACCGCCAATTTAGCCGCGGGAGCCGCGCTTTTCGCGGCCGCCGCCTTCGCCAGGCCGCCGCCCTTTCCCCCGGTTACGGCCGGTTTTGCCGCGTTTTTCGTATCCCCGGCCGCCGGAGCGGCTTTTTTTTCACGATTAACTGCCATAAATCCTCAATGTTATAACTATTACAAAGAGTATACCCATAAAACCAGTAGGATTTCAAGGCACGCGAAAGCCGGAGGCAGGGCCAGCGCATATAAACTTTTTACTTCGTACAAATCCCGCAAAACTACATAACTCATGAAGAAAATGAACCGCAAAGTCGAATAAGTCGAAGAAGAAAGGCAAAAAAATGCTTTGGTGCAAAAACTTATTCGACTTCTTCGACTTGGCGGTTGAAATTCCTTCAATTCCGGTGATTTCTCGGTGATTGAAAGTAAACGCCGATGCCCTGAAGCCGGAGGCCCCTCACAAAAGCTTGGTCAGTTCCTCTATCCTGGCCTTGGCCTCGTTGATCTGTTTGTTAAGGCTCGCTATGGCTTCCTCACCGGCCCGGATCCGTTCTTCATGATCCCTGATAGCCTTTTCCATCTTGGCGATGGCGGCTTTTTCCTCGTCTATGGCCAGAGAAGCCTTGAGCTTTTCTATTTCCCGGTCGTATAAACGAATGGCTTCCCTGCCTTTGCGTATGTTCTCAAGAAGCTGGGTGTCCGCCTCATCCATGGGGGGCGTCGCGGCGCCGGAAGAACCGGCGGCCTCAAGTTCACAGCCGTAACGCAGGAACACGGCCTGTAGTTCCTCCCGTGAATGGGCGATGCGCCGTTCCAGGGTCTGAATTTTTTTGGCCGGGCCCCCGTCGGGACTGAAGGCGTCGCCGATACGACGGCGTTCTTCCTTAAGGCGGAGGAGATCGGCGCTGAGAACCTCCGACTCCTGTTTGAGGGTTTCAATTTCCCCCAGCAGGGCGGTAATCTCCGGGCCGGCGTCCAAGCCGGAAGAAGGGGACTGGCTGTACTTTTCCCCAGCGAGGGTGTAAATCTTCTGGAGGCTGCTCCGGCTCTTCCCTAAAAAGGTACGGAGCACCATGCCCTGGGTATTTTTGCCTATCCAGGTAAAAACATTGCGATCTCCCCGTTCCTCAAGCTGGTCCAACCGCTCTTCCAGGGATTTGATCTTGACGAGCAGGGCTTCCCCCTGATCCTGATAGGATTTGACCGCCTCGGCGCAATCATTTTCCGCCAGAACGGATTCCCCCAGGCTGGTAAAGAGTTTTGAAATGTCTTTGGCCTGCCCCGCGTGTTCCTGCTCTTTCCGCTGAATTTCTTCTTCCAGCTCCTTGAGCCTGGCAATGTCGCCCTCAATGGCGGTGATAAACACCTCGGAATCATCGATCTCCCGTGAAAGCCTGCGGTATTCCGAATCATCGCCCTGCTCCAGGCGGGGAAGGATAGAAGCGCCCAGATTTCCCAGCATCCCTTCAATAGAATTCAGCGCTTCCCGTTTTTTATCTTCGTATTCACGAACTGCTATTTTTCTTTCATCCATTTTTTTCTTCCATGTTAATAAATATACGGTATATTGACGGAATTTCTCCAGAGAAATAATATTTTTCTTGACATTATTCAAAGACCATTACAATATGATTAACAAGGAGAGCCTCAATGAGTTACACGACGGATCTTATCAAAAATGTGGCCATAGCCGGTCATGGCGGGACCGGCAAAACAACTTTATTTGAACATCTTCTCTTTGCGGGCGGCGTGATTCCCCGGCCGGAAACTGTCGAATCGGGTAAGACGGTAGGGGATTCAAGTCCCGAAGAAATCGAGCGGAAGATATCCGTTCATACCGCCCTGGCCCATGTGGAAAAAAACGGCCGGAAGATCAACATCTTCGATACCCCCGGTTCATCGGACTTTATCGGGGATGTGATCCTGAGTTTCCGCGCTTCGGAATTCGCCCTGTTGACGGTTGACAGCCGGGCGGGTGTTCAGATTGAAACGGTGAAGCTTTGGCGTAACCTGGAAACCCGGCAAAAGCCCCGGGGGTTCTTTGTTACACGGCTGGATGATGAGCGGGCCGGTTTCGACAATATCCTCCAGGATATCAAGGAAAAATTCAAGGTGGACCCCGTGCCCTTCACCCTGCCCATGGGGATAGGCCCGGATTACAAGGGGGTCATTGACGTGCTCAACTCCAAGGCCTATACCGCGGGCGCATCCGGGGAGCTTGAAAAAGAGGGGCCTATCCCCGGGGAGTACCAGGACGCCGCCAACGCCGCACGGGAACGGCTCATTGAGGCCGCCGCCGAGGGAGACGACTCCCTGATGGAGAAGTACATAGACAAGGGCTCCCTGGACGCCGGGGAGATGCACATAGGCCTCATCGAAGCCCTGGCGGCCCATGCCTATGTGCCGGTTTTTGCGGGGGCGGCCCTGAAAAATTCCGGGCTTATCCCTTTCCTGGACTTTATGGCCGATATAGGCCCGGCGCCCGGCACCGCCAAGGATGTGATGGTCAACCCGGACGGCGTTCAACAGGAAGTCCCCCTCGACCCTGATAAGCCTCTGGCCGCCCTGGTGATAAAAAGCTCCTACGATCAGTTCTCCGGCAAGCTTTCCTGGGTAAAAGTGCTCAACGGCAAACTCTCCGCGGAATCGGAAATTCTCAATGTTACGGAAAATAAAAAGGAACGGGTAGGCAAACTCTACGTCTGCCAGGGGAAGAAGCTTGAGGAAATCCGGGAACTCAACACCGGGGACGTGGGGATCATCGCCAAGTCCG
>JAISRW010000244.1 GCA_031273405.1 Treponema sp. | reverse complement strand
GTGACGGGCCCCTGGTCCATGAGACGTGAAAGCCCCTCAACATCGGTACATTGTTGAAAAAATCCCCTAAGCTTCAAATTTTCCAGCGCCGGATTCATAGTCCATCCTTGAAATAATATAGCTTAAACTATATCATAGATCGGTATTCCGATTAAGCCCCTGACGGTGTATATTATGGAGGAATTATGCAGTTTGACGGTTTTCATCATGTCGGCCTCTGGGTAAAAGACGCCCGGAAGAGTTTTGATTTTTATACCCAGGGTCTGGGGGGGAAGGAAATCAAGAGCTTTCCCATGTCGAACAGCGACAAAACCATTTACCTGGTGGATCTGGGGAATAACGCGGTAGTGGAAATCATCCCCCGGGGGAACGGCGAAGAGGAAGCCAACGCCCATTGGGCCCATCTGGCGCTGCGTACCGGCGACGCCCGGGCCGCTTACGAAACGGCCCTTGAGGCCGGCGCCGTCTCCCGGGACGAACCCAGGGACATCATGCTCGGCTCCATGTCCGTGTGTAACGCTTTTGTGTACGGCCCCGACAGGGAAGTGATCGAGTTTTTTCAGGTCAAAAACTGAGCCGGTTCTGAGCCGATTTTAAAGAAGGAATGAGTCATGAAAACCATAGTCTGCTACGGCGATTCCAATACCTGGGGCTTTGATCCCCGCACCCAGGGCCGCTACGATCACAAGACCCGCTGGCCCATGGTTCTGTCCCGGCTTCTCAACGAAGGCTCCCCGGCGGACGACCCCGCCTGGTGGGTGGTGGAAGAAGGGCTCAACGGCCGGACCACCGCCAGAGACGATTTTGAGGCTGAACGCAACGGGCTCAAGCAGATCCTGCCTATTCTGGCCAGCCACAAGCCCCTGGACATAGTGGTCGTCATGCTGGGCACCAACGATCTCAAACCCCGGTTCGGCCCCATGCCCTTTGACATAGCCAAGGGGGCCTCCCTCGTTGCCGCGGCGGCGAAGGAATCGAAAACCGGTCCCGATAACACGAGCCCCAAGGTGCTCCTGGTCTGCCCGCCTCCTACGGTGGAATCCTGGGGGTTTGCCCATGTTTTCGGGAACACCGTGGAGATCTCCAAAAAGCTGCCGCCCTACTACCGCCAAATGGCCCAGGAATGCGGCGCCGCCTTCCTGGACGCGGGCAAATTCATCAAGACCAGCCCCGCGGACGGCATTCACCTTGATCCGGAAGAACACCGCAAACTGGCGGCGGCTGTGGCGGACGCCGTAAAGGCTCTGTAAGAAGAAGAAAGAGAAACCACGGACCACACGGACGCCACGGACAAAAGAAAGAAATATCGATGATTCGTCATTAGTTAGTCCGTGGATCTGTCTGTGAGGTCATTGTGGTCCGTGGTTCAATTCCCTCTGATTGGCTTTTGGCCTATTTTTTTCCTGAGTGAAGGACAAATTCCATTTTGTCCGCGTTCTGTTTAATCAGGCTGTACCAGAGGGCCTTCTTCTTTGGGACTCCGGGACTCTTGCGGCCCATGACTTTGAGCTTTTCGTAGACCCCGGCGCCGTTTTTCGCGGCGTACCATGCCTTAAGGTAGTTCCCCTGGAAAATCTGCAGGGCCCGGGAATCAATCTCCGTATCAATGGTTTCCAGATAGCTTTTGAGAAGCTGATCGTACTTGTCCGTCACCCCCCGGAGATAATCCAGAAGGAGCCTGTCAAAAGAGGGCGCCATTTCTATAATCGAGATGAGGGTTTTGAGCAGGCCCACCGCGGCGGCATAGTCCTCGTCCTGCATATAGGCCTTGATAGCCGTGCGGCAGAGCTGCATAAAAGAATCGTTCGTGATGGTCTGCATGCCGTTAACGGGCCGAGGGGGGCTGACGTTAAATTTGGGCATCCCCTGGGCGGCCTTGTAAAGCACATCCATTAGATCCAGAAAGATCCGCTGCTCCCAGAGATTCTCTTTAACCGAGCCGAAGAAGCGTACTAATTCTTCGCTGAACTGCTCTTTGTACCTGTCTTCGGCTTTGAATACCGCCTCGCAGGTGGGAATCATAACCCCTTTGAACTCTATCTGCCCGGTATCGAGAAAATAGACCGTGTTTTGCTTGAAAAGGTCGCATTTTTCCTTTTCGTTTTCCTTTAGATAGCTCATATAGACCTGCCTGGATACCATGAGCCGGGATTCCTTGCCTGAAAGCTCGTTGGCCCTGCTCTGGAGCCGGGCGCCCGAATTGAGAAGGAACCCCGCAAGATTCCCCTGCTCGGTGGTGATCATGGGGGTCTGGATGCTGCCGAAATTGCCGGTGATTCCCGCGGAGATTTTAAACGCCGGCAGGGCCTCGAACTTGCCGCTCCGCCGGGTGGGAATGGCGGGATCGTTCACAATATTGGTATTGGCAAAATAATCCATGATGGCAAGAGTCAAGGTCAGGGCGTCGGTGGCGGAGGCGGCAAGAACCACCATTTCGTCCCCACGCTCACGCCGACTCAGAGCCTGGCAGGCGGCGGAAATCTTTTTTACCTCCACATCCATGGCCTCATCCAGGGCATGGGCCATGGACAGGTTTTTGCGGGTATCCATGCAAAACTGGGTATACCCATGGATATCCAGCATAGCTATGTAAAGGTTGGAGACTTGCAGGGTGGTCTTGAGGTCCCCGGCTTTGGGAAAGTCCTTGTCGGGGATCACCAACTCCCGCCAGAGCCTCTTGTGGGTCCCAAAAGACATATCCGAGAAAAAGCCCCAGTTGAGCTTTTTAATGAGTTCAAACAGACGCATCATTACCGGATGAGTCCGGGTGCTTTTAAGAACCGGGGCCGCGTACTCTTTCAGTTTTGAGAAAACTCTTATCTCTCCGTTTATGACCTTATCGTACAAGAAAGAAAACAACTCATATTCAGATACGGCGTCGGAAAATTCTATAATATCTTTCACAATACACTTCTTAAAGGTAACTACTCAGGAGGGGACTAACGCCCTTTAGCGGAAAAGCTTTTTGAGGCGTTTCCCCCTCGAAAAGAACCACGTTTTAGTTCGAGCTGCTTCTCATTGAACGAGGGGATTTACACCCCCTCAGCTCGAAAATATTTCGAGCTACCCCTAAGCCATTATTGGCGTACAGGCGCCTGGATAGTCGCTCTTTAAAGAACTATAACACAAAAGCAAATTTATTTATAGTGTTTTGGTAGCATTATAAAAATTTTTAGGCTATATTAGTAATGGAGGGGATTAAAATGGGAGGGGTTAAATGGAAAGTACAGCATTTTTGAACGATTCCGGCATCGCTTTAACAGAAGCAAACAGGCCTAACGACGCAATTCCTCTATTCCAGAAGGCGCTGATTATAGAGCCCGAAAATCCTCTGCTCTGGCTGAATCTGGGAATAGCCCAGCAGCGCATAGGGAATTACGAGGAAGCCCTGGGCAGCTTTCACCGGGCGGTCTATATAGACGATGACCTGGCCGATGCCTGGGGGTCTATGGGGCTTATCCACTACGAACTGGAACAGTTTGAAACGGCCGAGGAATGTTACAATATCGCCTTATCCAGGAATGACCATTCTCCCAGGATATGGAACAACCTGGGGGTCCTCTATTTCTCCGAAGGGAGCTACGAAGAAGCCAGGTTCTGCTTTGAGGAAGCCGTCAGCCTTTCGCCTATGTACTACGATGCCATGTATAACCTGCGGGACACCTGCCGGGAACTAAAGGATTACCGGGCGGCGGCGGAATTTGAGCGGATCCTTTCGGGTGTGCCCGCCGAAAGGGGCAATGCCAAGGGAATAAAACTCCGGTAAGCCATGAAAGTCCTTTATATCGCTGAAATAGTCGGGAAGGCGGGCATTTATGCCTTCAAGAAGGCCCTTCCGGAGCTCAAAAAACGGGAAAATATCGATTTTGTCATTGCCTGCGCCGACGGCGCCACCGGCGGGAACGGCCTGGGGAGGAATCACGCCGCCTATCTTCATAAATTGGGCGCTTCCGTCCTGACCACAGGGGAGTGTTGCTTTTACAAGAAGGATCTCACCGAAAACTTCGGGAATATCCCCTATGTGCTCAGGCCCGATAACCTCAACATAGAGGCTCCGGGAATCGGCGCCAGGGTTTTCAAGGCCGGCGGCGTCAAAGTGGCGGCGGCTGTCCTGCTGGGCCAGAGCGGCTTCACCCGCGTTCACGGTAACAGCCCCTTTTCCGGCCTTCCGGTCCTGCTGGAACGGCTCAGGCAGGAAACCCCTTTCTGCATCGTAGATTTTCACGCTCAGGCCACCGCGGAAAAGCAGACTCTTTTCGCCATGGCCGACGGCCTCTGTTCCGCCGTAATCGGCTCCCACAGCCGGGTGCAGACCGCGGACGAACGGATACTCCCCGGGGGTTCCGCGGTGATTACCGACGCGGGCAGGACAGGGAGCATCGATTCCGTAGGGGGGACCGATCCCGCCTCCCGCATGCAGGAGTATCTCTCGGGTATTCCCGACTGGACCCGGGACGCCTGGGACAGGCTTGAGCTGGAAGGGGTCTTGATAGGGCTTTCGAAAGACGGAAAAGCCCAATCCATAGCGAGGGTCCGTTTCCCTGTGGCGGCGGCTGCCGGCGAGGAGGGCGCCGGTGACTGAAGCCGCCGGAAACAAGGCCGCCGTTGCAAAGGGCTTTCGCGGCGAAGCCTGTTTCGGCTGCCCGGCCGGCGAAACCTGTCGGGCAAAACCGGCTCCCGAGGCAGGGGTGAGAACCGGCGGCCTTCTCCGGCAGGCTCTGGCGGCACTGCTTCCCCTTCCCGCGGGTTTCGCCGCCGGCTTTTTCCTCGTCCCGGTCTTTTTCCCCGCCGCCGGGGAACCCGCCAGGGCCGCCGGGGGGGTCCTTTCCCTCTTCGCCACCGCCGCCGGCTATTACCTCTTCCGCTTTATGCGCGGAACGCAATCAACAACCCCGCCCTGAAGGCTAAACTTGACCCGCAAATAAGCATGAAGAATATAAACCGCGAAGTCGAATCAAACCATCGAACCGAAGGTTCGCGGTTCGATTCGACTTGACGGTAAAAATTCCTGAAACATGTAATCAGTCATAGAGTTATGGGTCAAGTTTAGCCCTGAAGGGCGGAGTATTAACCCCCTTCGGCACGAATAAACTGCCGGGCCGAATTCGAGGCCCGTGATGTCTTACGTAAAAATCTAACCGAAGGGGTTGTGGAATCCCATGATAAAATCTAACCATGAGCCTTCGGGCAGTTAACGCTGCCGGGGGAATGTTGGACTAAACGGTCAAG
>JAISRW010000239.1 GCA_031273405.1 Treponema sp. | reverse complement strand
CCGTTCTCCGCCCCTTGCGATTCTGCCTTTTTCTTCTTTAGCTACAATAAATTTCAGGCGGCATGGACGCCGCCTGTTACAGTAAATTTGGGGACAAAAAACTTTGCTTCACCCATTGTTTTTATTGTTATATTCCAATACTTGCACCGAAGGCGCCATCCCATTAGTAAAAACATATTCTATATTTTTTTTGACCAATTTTGAGTATTTTTATCAAAAATTCCATGAAATTCATGAATTTTTTACTCGGTTTATGGCTGAATAGTTACGAAAATTCTTATACTCCCGCAAAGGTCAAACCCTTTGAGTCCCCCGGCAAAGCCGGGGGTTTACCTATTTTAATTAATTTCGGACATAAATATGTTTATCGTAAAGAGTTGCCGATAAGGCGCAGAGTCTCTTTTCAAGATTCTCTCTCTTCCAGGAGGGTCAGAAATTCTTCCTCGCTGATGATCTTCACGCCGAACCCTTGTGCCCTTTTATTCTTTGCCGACCCCGACTCGGGATCGTTGGTCACAAGATAGGAGAGATCCTTTACCACCGAGGATTTGACCGAAGCGCCCAGGGCCTTGAGCTTTTCTTCGGCCATGTTCCGTTTCATGGATTTTAATTCCCCGGTAAAGCAGAACGAGAGCCCCTTGAGGGGGACCGCCTCCGCCGGAGGGGGGGGCGCGATGGAAATAACGCCGGCGCCGAGAACCGCGTCCATTTCGGCGGCGCATTCTTTTAAGCCCTCGGCTATGGTTTGGGCGGTAATCTGCCCGAGGCCGTAGACCTCCGCCAATTCCCCGGCTTCGGCGGAACGGAGCTTTTCCAGGGTGTCAAAGCCCGCGGAAACGACTTTTTCCATGATGAGCTCCCCTACCCCCTCAAGGTCAAAGCCCGCCACAAAGGCCGCCAGGGAAAGCTCCCGCTTGGTCCTGATGTGGCGTACCACCTTGGCGGCCGAAAGCTCGCCCATGCGCTCGAAGCCCGCCAGTTCCCCAGCTTCCAGGGTATAAAGATCGTATATGCGGCGGACCCTCCCCTTGTCAAAGAGCTGGCGGAGGAGCTTTTCCCCCACTTCCATGATGCCCAGCACGGAGACCCATTTTTCGAGCCTGTGGTGGAGCCGTTTGGGGCAGACCGGATTGGGGCAGTAGAGGCGGGTTCCCCCGTCGACCAGGGCGGTCCCGCAGGAAGCGCAGGAAACGGGGAATTCGATTTCCTCGTCTATCCCCGGATCCGGAAGGGCCCCCGGCGGGGCCAGCCCCTCTATCTTGGGGATGATCTCCCCCCGTTTGACCACCGAAACCGCAGCGCCTATGCGCAGGCCCATGGCCCGGATCATATCGGGGTTGTTGAGGTTGGCCCGCTGTACCGTGGTTCCCGCCAGGCGCACCGGGTCCACGATGCCTATGGGCGTATAGGTCGCCCCGGACTCGCTCCATTCCACCGCCCTGAGTATGCTAAAGGCGGTTTCGAGTTCGAATTTGAAGGCTATCTGGCGTTCGGGCCTGGCCCGGCGCAGATCCGCCATATCCGTCACCCTGTCCTTGACCACCAGGCCGTCTATATCAAAAGGCAGGGCCTTCCGTTTTTCCGCCGTTTTTTCCCGGTAGGAGACAACTTCTTCCAGGTCACTGAATTCCCTGGTTGGCGTAACCTCGAATCCCCGGTCCTTGAGCCAGGCGATTTTTTCGATCTCGTCGGTAAAAAACCCGTCGTCACCTGAAGCGGAGGCGTCGTAGGTTATGAGCCTCAGATCTTCGCAGCCCTGGCCGTCTTTGCGGCGCATGATGCCGTTGGCGGCGTTCCGGCAGTTGGCCTTGTCACGGTACTTTTCCTTCCATACGTCCCGGGTCATCACCACCTCGCCCCGGACTCCCCCCGAAAAGTCCAGGTCCAGTTGGGGAAGCACCCCGGCCATACGCAGGGCGTTCCGGGTTATGTCGTCCCCCACTACGCCGTCGCCCCTGGTTACCGCCGCCTTGAGCTTCCCCTTTTCGTACTGAAGCTCCAGGCTGGCCCCGTCAAGCTTGTACTGGACCACGTAGGAGGCGGGGGCGATCTTTTCGGCCCAGGCGCGGAACTCTTCGGGATTGGCGGCCTTTTCCTGGCTCCCCATGGGAATGAGGTGCTTTGCCTTGGGGAAACCGTCGGCATCGTCGGCGCCTATTTTTTTGAGAACCGGATTTTTGGGGTCCAGGGTTTTTAATTCGTCCCAGAGAAGATCAAATTCGGAGTCCGAAATTTCCGCCTCACCGTTGTAATAGGCGTCGGAATATTTTTTTATCAATCTGACCAAGGAATCTATTCTTTTTTCATTAGTTTCATTATTGTCCATATATTTATTATCCGCCATGGGCCTCAGCATCCCTTTCTGGGTTTGTTTTTCATGATGTCCAGGATGACGCGATTCGTATCGGTCATTCCCTTTTTGGCGAGGTATTCCATATTCCTGAAAACCCCGTGAATATCCTCCGCCAGGATGCCGTCGTCCCCTGAAACGGAAAAGTTTGAAACCGCGGTCATCGCCGACAGGGCGGCGGTGGCTGCGGAAATAGCCACCTTGTTGGCGCAGCCTTCCTTGGCGCCGTCGCAGATCATCCCCGTAATGCCCCCTATCATGCTTCTGACGGCGCCCATCATCTGGCCGGCCGTCCCGTTGAGAATGTAGACGATGCCCACCGAAGCCCCCAGGCCCGAGGCGACCCCGCAGGCGCAGATGGGGGCCAGGGTTCCTATGTAGGCTTTGGCGAGAAGGTTGACCCCCATGGCAAGGCAGAGGCCCCGGAGCAGCTTTTCCCTGGAGGCGCCGAGCTTCTCCGCCGCCGCGGCCAGGGTGAGAAAAATGGTGATCCCCTGATTGCCGCTTCCTGTGGCGATCATCACCGGAAGTTGGACCCCGGTCATCCTGGCAAAGGAAGCCGCCCCGGTAATCATCTGCACATGGGGGATGAGGGTGTCCCCCCAGAGATCGCTGCGGTTTAGTTCCGAAAGGGAACGGCCGAAACCGAGCTCAAGCCCTTTTTCGGCGACCCGCCGGTTGATCGCGACCCCCTCTTCCAGGAAGGCGATCTTCTCACGATCCACCCTGTCGGCAAAGTCTTTCATATCCTCCAGGCTGAATTCCTTGAGCCTCTCGGGAACATCAGAATCTACGGGACTAAAAACGCTGAAGGGCGGATGTTCCACCAGGGCTATATTGTCGTGGGTTTTATAGGTGATAACCCTGGTAGTTTCCCTGTCGGTGGAGATGACGGTTTCGATATAGAGCTCCCGGCAGCCCTCCCTGGGAACCACGGAAATGAGGGGGAGAAGGGCCCGAGCCTCCTCTTCGTGTTCCGCCCTGATCCTGGAGAGGACATCCATAGCGTCGGCGGGGTCCCCGGCGATCATGCCCAGGGCGGCGCAAAGCTCCACGCCCCGGCCTTTAACTCCCGGAATCCCCACAAACATGGCGTTTTTGAGGAGCCCCATATCCATGCGGATTTCAACTTTTTTTATGGTTCCGGGACTATGTTTCCTGGCCACCGCGGCGTTAAGGGCAATAGCAGCCGGCTCCGTGCAGCCTGTGGCGATTTGTATGGAATTTTTTATTTCTTCTAATAAGAAGCCGTAATCTTTCATTTACGCCGTTTCCTTCCTGCTGGAAAATTTATTTTCCCGTATATAAACGAAATTTTCAGGGCCCTCTCCCGCTTCCCGGCGCCGTTAAAAATATTTAATACATCGATCAGCGGGGCGCTCGTGTTCATATTAATACACATCATACCGATTGGCTTATTACATTCATTACGGATCATGATCGTCACGGATCTGAGGTTTTTACCGTCCGCCGTTTTTGAGTAATAGCAGCCGGTAACATTTTCCCCGGCGCCGGCGG
>JAISRW010000232.1 GCA_031273405.1 Treponema sp. | reverse complement strand
GCCGCGGAGAAGGCGTGGCAGGCCCTGGAGCGCTATTCGGTTGATAAGGACGGCAATGTCTGGGGCGTTTGCAGAGGGTCGGAATTCTCCTTTAACCCCCGCTACTATGCGGAACATCTGTTGCCCCGCCTCAATGATACCCACGGCATCGGCATCGTGCTTTTGGCCGGCGTTGAGTTACTCAAGATGAGGCGGGGTTTAGCATAGCCTGGTTCATGATTTTGTAAAACGGAGATAACGTTGAAAGCGAATCCCAAAAAACTGAAATTTGGGCACTTTTTGAGGAAATGACGAGCAAGACCCTTCCGGTTTCGGCGGGTTATAAATTCCCCAATTAGAGCCTATTTCCTCCAATTGAATTAATGGGGGAAGCTCATAGAACGATTTTCTTCCCCACCCTGGGGGGTTGTTTGTATACCTATATTCGGATAATGAGGAGACCATGACTGATTTTACGCCATCTGCCGCACAGCAACAGGACAATGTTAAAAGCATTTATACGGTTTTAAAAAGGGAAATCCTCAGTCTGACCATCCCTCCGGGGACCGTGATTTCGGAGACTGAAATCTGCAAACGCTTTTCTGTTTCCCGTACACCGGTGCGCAGCGTATTCCAGCGTCTTTCCGATATGCGGCTTATTAAAATAGTGCCCTACCGGGAAACCAAAGTTGCTCTTATAAACCTTCATCAAATAAAGCAGATGATTTATATGCGTATTGCTATTGAGTCAAAGGTGGTTCGGGATTTTATCGATCTTGGCGATGTCTTGTTGATGGAAAAGCTGCGTTATTTGCTGCGCAAGCAGATGGTGCTTCTGGATACTGATTGTACCCCTCAGAATTTTTTCAACGAGGATTCGGCCTTTCACCGGATCTGGTTCAGCGCCATGGACATGGATTTTCTCTGGCGGAAAATCCAGCATGCTCAGATTCACTATACACGCTTCAGGATGCTGGACATGGTGGGAGTGAGAAATTTTAGCGCCATAGTGAAAGAACACGAAGGACTTTTTTCAATAATCGAAAATAAAAAGAAAGATGAGGTTGAGCCGTTTTTTACCTGGCATTTCAACGGCGGTATCAGGCGGCTCGGAAAACGGATATATACCGAATATTCAGACTACTTTGAAAATGACGGTAATGGCGAGTGAATATCAAAGCGATAGCCTTGATTGTTTGCGAAGGGTACATACCCAAGAACCTGCTTTGCAGGGGAGCTTTAGGGCGTTATTAAGGGTATGTACCCTGAGTCAAATACCTTACCAAAACAACATACCTCGCTCTTCAGGCTAAACTTGACCTACAAAAAATGCGTACTAAAAATTCTCGAAAAATTAACCGCAAAGGCGCATAAGGCGAAGAAGGGAAGAAAAGAATGAAGAAGGGTAAAGAAACTAAGCGTTCTGTTGTCTTTTCAGACATAATTTGATGAAAGAATCTCAGCATCAAGCCCTCTTATGCGCCTTATGCGCCTTCGCGGTTAAATTCTCTTGGCGATATGTAATCACGCTTTGAATTATGGGTCAAGTTTAGCCTTCAGGGCGAGGTATGTTGATTAAAAAGGATACAATCTCGTCTCTGTTTTAAGTCGCCTTTAATATAACTCCTTTAATCGTAGTTCAATTTCAGAACTTTTCTTGTTCTCTAGTACATTAACAAAAAAAGGGGGGGGCTACCGCGCCTTTTCGCTCTAATCGGCTCATTTGGGACTAAAGTCCCTTCGTTCCGCCGATTTCTGCTATCCTCCGCAGGCGACTGAATAGTTACCGTACTTTCTAATTTCCCCTGAACGTATTACTATCTCTCTATGGCAAAGAGCAAGTACGGTGTAACTCCCTGGGGCGCGTGGTTCATTGAGGTCCTGAACGGTTACGAAATGGGCGCTCGGCTGGACCGGGGAAGAACATACGCCAATACCGGCCGTGTCCTGTCCCTGACCATTGACGAGGGGAAGGCTCTAGCCAAGGTCGAAGGGAACTACCGCCCCTATTACCGGGTGGAGATCGATTTCCCCGCGCTAAAGGAGCGGGAGAAGGTATACCGCATGATCGAGGAGGACCCGGCTCTCCTTGCCCGCATAGCCGCCGGGGAATTGCCTGAGGATTTTTTGGTCAAATTGAAGGGAGAGGGGATCAGCCTTATTCCCCGGCGCTGGAGGGACATGAAGCGGTCCTGTACCTGCCCTGACTACGGAGACCCCTGCAAGCACATGGCCGCTCTCTACTACATCATCGCGCGGGAGGTGGACGCGGACCCCCGTGTATTGTTCCGGCTCCGGGGCATGGACCTGGAGGCGCGTTTCGGCCGGCCGGTGGCGGTAAGTCTGCCCGCCCCTTTCACGGTGACCGCGGCCTTGCCGGTAACCCCGGAGAAGCCGTCCATCGGACCGGGACAAACGCCGTCTGCGGGAATTTCTCCGGCGCCCCCGGTCTTCGGCGAGATACCCCACTGCGCGGAGCTTATCATATCCCTCCTGCCGCCGAATCCGCCCTTTAGCGATCGGGACTTTGCCATCGCCCTGGCCGAATTCTACCACCGGGCCGCCCGTTTCGATATTTGGAAAGATGCTTCCGTTGTGGATGATAGAGGGGATGTCGAACACCGGTTTTCCCGTTCCCGCTGGGCCGTCCTCTGCCCCAACCCCGGTCCCGGCGCGGAGCCTATGCTTCAGGAGACGGACATTCGGGGAAAAAAGAACACGCATACCCTGTTTGACGCCTACTGCCGGTTTGTGAACTTTTCCTCCGACGATGGAACGGAAGATTATGCGTTCCTCTTTTATCTTTTCAAGTTCCTTAACCTGATTTGCCGCTCGTGCGCTTTCATTCCTTTTGTGCTGCTTGAGGACGGAATCCTCAAGATAATCTGGAAACCGTATGACACCCTCCCCCAGATTGCCCAGGTTCTGGACGCCCTGGCCGGTTTGGAACGGGGTATGCTGCCCCTTCCCGCCGTGGAGAAGCCCGATAAGAGCGGGAAGAAACGCGGGCGGGCTAAAAACACCTCAATCGAAAAAAACAAAATCCCGGCAAGCGGCCGGAGCGTGGTGGATCTCCTCTCGTCGGCCTTTCTGGGGGAATGGGTAAAACAGAACTACTTTGCCTACCGGACAAGTGGCGGAAGCCGGGACTACCGGGAATTACTGGGGGTCTTTTTCCAGGGTCAGGGGATGGAGGCCGCATCCCCGGCACTGCGGAGCCTTCCCCTGTCCATAGACCGGTGGCTTTCGGTACTTCATATTGATTTTTCCGCCTGGAAATACTCGTTTGCCGTTAAGGAGTCTTCCGCTTCCAAGGCGCGGCGAGATGTGGCCGGTATGGTTACGGACGGGGAAGGGCAGGAGCCGGAAGCTCCTTTGAACTTTATCCTATCCATGGATGTACTCACCGAAGATGAGACCGGGACGAAAAGGACGCCCTTGTGTACTATCGCGGCGGGGAAACCGGGGGGTAAAAAAACGGCGAAGGCCCGGCCTTCCGCTTCTCCCGGCACGGAAACCCTGTCTTTGCTGCGGGCGCCTACCGCCCTTTCCAACTACCTTCCGGAAATCCGTACCCTCATGACCCGGAAAACGGTCGGCCTTTCGGAAGAACGGCTCGCGGCCTTTCTGGAGTCCGCCGCGCCGCTCCTTTCCCGGCTGGGCATAGGGGTGGAGCTTCCCAAGGCGTTGAAGCGCGAACTCAAGCCCCGTCTTGTCCTTAAAAGTACGGGCGGCAGCAAGGAGCGGGGTTCTCTGGTGAGTTACCTGGAGCTTGATTCCCTGCTGAAGTGGGAATGGCAGGTCGCGGTAGGGGATCGGATCATGGACCTTGCGGAATTCGAGAAGCTCTGCCGGCGGAAGCGGGACTTGATCCGGTTCCGTGACGGCTTTGTGAAACTCGATCCGGAAGAATTGGCAAAGCTCCTGAAAAAAGCCAACGACGCGCCGCCGGGGATCAACGATTTCCTCAAAGCCCATTTTGCCGGGGACAGTGTTCTTGCCTTTGACGCCGAGGGGATCATTCAAAAGCTTTTTGAAGAACGCCGCTTTCCGCCGCCCGGCGCCCTGGCGGCGTCTTTGCGTCCCTATCAGAAGCGGGGTTACAACTGGGTCTGTTCCCTGCTTATGGCGGGCTTCGGCTGTATCCTGGCGGACGACATGGGGCTGGGCAAGACTGTTCAGTCCATCGCCGCCCTGCTCCGCTTCAAGGAGGAGGGCCTTCTGACCGACCGCTGCCTAATCATAGCCCCCGCCGCGCTCCTGGAAAATTGGGAACGGGAGCTCGCCCGCTTTGCTCCGTCCCTTTCGGTGTCCCGCTACCACGGCGCGGGGCGGCGGCTGGAAAAGACAAAGCACGATGTGTTCCTCACGACTTACCAAACTGCGGTCCGGGATGTTTCCCGGCTGGAAAAGGAAACCTTCTCGTTTCTTATCGTGGACGAAGCCCATCTTTTGAAAAACGCCGATACCAGGATTTCACAAACCGTTAAAAAACTGCGGCCTCAGTTTCGCCTGGCCCTTTCGGGAACGCCGGTGGAAAACCGTCTGGAAGACCTTCGTTCCCTTTTCGATTTCATCCTCCCCGGATACCTGGGAACTCCTGCGGAATTCAAGCGCGAGTACCGCTATCCCATTGAGGTGCTGCGTAACACCGAAAAAGCCGGAAGCCTGCGGAAGATCACGTCTCCCTTTCTCTTGCGGAGGCTCAAGACCGACAAGACCATCATCAAGGACCTGCCGGACAAGATCGTGACCAATGAGTACGCGGTTCTGGAAAAGGAGCAGGCCGCCCTCTACGAAGGCATGGTCACCGAAACCATGGAAAAATCGGAACACATGGATTCTAAGGAAAGGCCCGCCCTGATCCTCTCTCTGCTTACGGGCCTTAAACAGATATGTGATCATCCCCGTGTCTACGACATGGAAAGCCCCGCGATTTCCGCTCTTTCGGGGAAGGCCCTGCTGCTTCGCGCCCTTCTGGATGAAATCCTGGCCAACCGGGAAAAGGCCCTCATCTTTAGTCAGTACGTAAAAACCCTGGACTGCCTTTCCCAAATCATCACGGGTGAAATGGGTGAACCGGTCCTGGTCTATCACGGCGGGATGAGCCAGAAAGCCCGCTCCGAAACTATCGCCGCGTTTCAGAATGATTCCGCTTCCCGCCTGCTTCTGGTGAGCCTTAAAGCCGGCGGTCTGGGCCTTAACCTTACCGCCGCAAGCCGGGTTATCCACTATGACCTCTGGTATAACCCGGCGGTGGAAAATCAGGCCACCGACCGGGCCTTTAGGATAGGCCAGCGGCGCAACGTGTTTGTCCACCGCTTTATCACGAAAAACAGCTTCGAGGAGAAGATAGACGCCATGCTTTCGGACAAACGGGAGCTGGCGGAAATGACCGTTTCTTCGGGCGAATCCTGGCTTGCCCGGATGAGCCA
>JAISRW010000184.1 GCA_031273405.1 Treponema sp. | reverse complement strand
GGGAACTGACCCAGGATCTCAATACCGCCAGGGCCCACGGCTTTGATCCTTCCATCATTGACAGGCTCAATTATCTGGTTCAGGAGGGGAACCAGCTTCTCTACGGCCAGCGTTCCCTGTCCCTTCGTTCCGCCGCGGACTTTATACTCCGAACCTTTCCCCGAACCGTCCGTTCCCAGTGGCGCAGCCTCGGGGCGGCGGCGCTGGTTTTTTACGGCCTTGCCTTCTTTTTTGGTTATCTTTGCGTCAGGTTTCCCGATACGGTTTATGAGATGCTGGGGGTGTTTCAGGCCATGAGCCTGGAGCAGATGTATGATCCCGAAAGCAGCCATTACCTCAGTCCCCGGGACCTTGGTTCCAACGCCGATATGTTCGGTTTCTATATCTACAACAATATATCCATAGCCTTTAGAACCTTTGCCGGGGGAATTCTTGCCGGCATAGGCAGTCTTTTGGTCCTCTGCTTTAACGGCGTTTTTCTGGGCGCCGCCGCGGGTCATATCATCAACCTGGGCTACGGCTCAACCTTTTTCCCGTTTATAATCGGCCACAGCGGCTTTGAGCTGACCGCCATTGTTTTAAGCGCCCAGGGAGGACTCCTGCTGGGGCACCGTCTCTTTTTTACCCGGGGGCTTTCCCGGGCCGCGTCCATCAGGGCTGCGGGAAAAACCGTCCTGCCGCTTATCTCCGGCGCGGCGTTGATGCTTGTGATCGCCGCTTCCATCGAAGCCTTCTGGTCTTCCCGGCACATGCTCCCGGCGGGGCTGCGTTACGGCGCCGGGGCTTCAGTCTGGGTTCTCCTCCTCCTCTACTTTATCCTGGCCGGGAGGAAAGAGCAGTGAGTTCTGCCGGGACGCCGGACGAAGCTTCCCGGGGCAGCGTACTGGTCATGCGGAGGCGGGGGGTCTGGGAGGCCGCCGATTCGGGGGTTCTTCTCTGGCGGAAAAATTTTCTGTATATCATCCCGTTTTTCGCCTTCCCTGTCTGGATCGCCGCCTTCGGCCTCAGGCTGATTTCTGACGATCTAAGGTATCTTTCCTGGCTCGGCCTCTGGTGGCTCAAGCCCTTCTTCGACCGGCTTGTTCTTCACCTTATCTCGGCGCGTTTTTTTGAGCCCCCCTCTGAAACCGGAAGCTCCCTCCTGCGGGGACTCCGGGGGAACCTGCTCCGGGGGCTTTTGGGGGATCTGCTCTGGCGGCGTTTTAGTTTGACCCGCTCCAGCCGCATGCCCCTGCGGGTCCTTGAGCGCCTTGGGTCTAAAAGATTCAGGGAGAGGAAAAAAGACCTGGCCGCCGGAGGGCTTAACTTCGGTTTTTTTGTCACCTTTTTATGTTTCCTTCTGGAGTGTTTCCTTCTTGGGGGAGAAAGCTTATTCGTCTATTCAATGGTTGATATACTTTCGCCTGATTATTTTTTAGACTTTGGGGAATTCCTGGCCCAGGCGGAGTGGTTTATTTTTACCGCCTACTGCGTAAACTACATGCTTGTGGAAAGCCTCTACGCGGCCATGGGCTTCGGCGTTTATATCAACAACAGGGTCGAAATCGAGGGCTGGGATCTGCAGATTTTGTTTCAAAAATTCGAGAGCCTGAGGGCCGATGACAATGCAGTCCCCAAAGCCGCAAAGCGCGGGATGTTCTCAAATAGCAAAGTTTTGTTAATTCTTGCGCTGGGCTTCTTCCTGTTTTTCCCGGCGGGAGTCCGGGCCGGTCCCGACGATTTCCCTGCCAATGCCGGGGAAGCGGCGAATTTTTTCCCCGAAGGTTTTCTGCCGGCCGAATCCGTTCCCCTGGAAACCCTGGAGGAGGTTCTGGCTTCCCCTGATTTCGGCTACTCCAAAACCGGATGGAACATACGCTTTAAAAACCGGCAGGAACCGGAAGAATTTGAAAATCCCCAGGACATGCTGCCCTGGATTGAAAAGATGAAAGAAACCCTTGGTTTTACGCTGATGATGCTGATATGCCTTGTCATCGGGGGTTTTGCCGCTTTTGTCCTGTTCCGCTTTTTCCGGGGCCGGAGAAGTTTTGGTTCGGGAAAACACAGGGACGGCAAAAATTACCGGAATCCGCTTTTTTCTGCCGAAAGCCCGGAGGCTCTCTTTGACAAGGCCGCGAAATTCGCCGGCGCCGGCAAGGCCAGGGAAGCCTGGGCGGCCTGCCTGCGGGGAACCATCGCCGCCTACAGCCGCCGCGGGGGCGTTTCCTTCCCCCCGGACGCCACGGAATACGGCTGCCTTGCCCTGGTCAGGTCTTCAGGCGGCGGCGGTATTGACGAATTTGGCGAGTTGGTAAGAAACTGGATATACTTGGCCTACGGGGGCAGAAACCCTCCGGAGGGCTCCTTTGAGCAATCTCTTGCCTTCGGCAGGAGTCTGGAAACCGCCCTACCCCTCCACGCGAAGGAGCCGGGGGATGCGTAAAGAGATGCGTAAATATCTAATCGGCTTTGCCGCGGGGCTCGCGATTCTCGGGGCCGTCGCCTTTACGTGCCGGCAGCTCTTTGAAGTATACGCCGCCCCCGAACCGGTTCCGCCCTCCAGGGAAGCCCGGATTAATCCCTATCTTGCCCTGGACCGCTGGCTCACCGACACGGAACATCCTGTACGGCTCGCCGACTCGGGGGATTACGAAACCCTGGCGGCCGCCGGGGAGAGTACCATTTTTATCCAGGCTTCGCTTTTTGACTGGTCTGCCGAGGCCGCCGGCTTTCTTTTATCCTGGGTAGAGGAGGGCGGAATCCTGGTTTTAGCCCTGGACTATAATTGGGTTTTGGAAGAGGAAGGGCTGGCGGAGTTCCTCGCGGGGCTGGGAATTACCGCGGCGGATTCTTCGGG
>JAISRW010000176.1 GCA_031273405.1 Treponema sp. | reverse complement strand
TTCCCAAGATATTTCAGAATTATATCCACTGGGTCACGGATTTTTCCAACTTTTCTTACAGCATCGAACCCATAGGCGCCTATTCCGCTTACCGGGGGGTTCTGAATTCGGGCATCAGGATAGATCTGGCATCCATTCCGACTTTAAGCAAATTTAAGTTTGTCATTGACGCCATAGTGACCGACGCCTTCGACGCTGACCGGGCCTTTTCCCTGGGCCTTGTCTTCGGGATTCCCATACTCTAGCAGTTTGTTGCGCTTCGCGCATAATCTCAAAAAATCGCCTACAAAGCGATTTTTTACCTTACAAACTCCCAAAGCAGCCCCGAAAATCGGGATTTTTGCGTCATTAATGACGAAAAAATCCACAAGCACAACAGGCTCCTAGCGCAAGGCCAGGAAGATTATGAACTAAATAAACCAAAAGTAATTAATCAATTTAATTTATAAATTTAATTTATAAACTTGACAAACAAACTTTACGGCGATATAATCGGTTATCAATCAACGACCTCGCCCTGAAGGGCGAGGTATGTTGTTCTCACAAGGTGGTTGCGCTCAGGGGTTTAATACCTCGGACCAAAGGTCCGCTTTAAAGCGCCCTAAAGCTCCCCCGCGTGAGCAGGTTCTTGGGTATTAAACCCCTTCGGCACGAATAAAAGGAGCCGGCTTTGGATAAGACGGAAAAGGCTGCCCTGGAAAAAACAGCCAGGAAGATACGCTGTCTGCTGATGGACGAACTGGGGACCTTGGGTATAGGCCACGTGGGGGGCAGCTTATCGATAGTTGACGCTCTGACGGTGCTCTATTTTGGCAAAATGAAAATTAATCCCAAAGATCCGACCTGGGATGAAAGGGATCGCTTGATCCTGTCCAAAGGGCATGCGGGGCCGGCGCTTTACGCGGCCCTTGCGGAACGGGGCTATTTTGATCGCGCCCTGCTCAAAACCCTCAATCAGCCGGGAACCAGCCTGCCAAGCCACTGCGACATGCGGCTGACCACCGGGGTGGATATGACCGCGGGTTCCCTGGGACAGGGGATCTCCTGCGCGGCGGGGATCGCGAAGGCGCTTAAAATCAAGAAAATACCTTCCCATGTTTATTGCATCATCGGAGACGGCGAAAGCCAGGAAGGTCAGGTATGGGAGGCCTCCATGGCGGCGTCCCAGCTTAAACTGGATAACCTGACCGTGCTTCTGGATTACAACCATCTACAGATAGACGGGAAACTGGAGGAAATCAACTCATTGGAAAACCCTGCCGCCCGCTGGAAGGCTTTTGGGTTTTCCGTTTTTGAAGCCTGCGGACACGATGTAGAAGATCTTGCCGGGGCCTTGGACAAAGCTTTGGCGGTAAAAGGCCGCCCTTCGTTCATCGTGATGCATACCACGAAGGGGAAGGGCGTTTCTTTTGTAGAACAGGCAGAGGCGGCAAATCACAACATGACCCTTTCCGCCGAACAAACCGCTCAGGCGCTGTCCGAACTGGGAGCCGCGGACTTCCTGCCTGATGGTTCCAACGCGGTTTGCCGGGTAAATCAAACCGGAGACTCGAAATCGCCTGATCGGCAGGTTTTTGAGATTTTATGCGCGAAACGCGGCAGGCTGTCAGGAGCAGGATGTGGCAGTTGATACCCTGAACAAAGAGATGCGGAATGTTCTCACCGCGGCCCTTCGGGAAATGATGGCCGCCGATGAAAGGATAGTCGTGGTGGACGCGGATCTTGGCCGGGCCAACGGCACCCTGGCGCTGCGGGCTGATTTTCCGGACCGGGCCTTTGATGTGGGCGTGGCCGAACAAAACATGGCGTCCCTGGCCGCCGGCATGGCGTCCTGCGGGCTGATTCCCCTGATTTTTACGTTTACTCCTTTTGCCACCCGCCGCATCTGCGATCAAATTGCCGTATCCATTGCCTACGCGAAAAACAACGTTAAAATATTCGGGACCGATCCCGGTCTTGCTGCGGAACTGAACGGCGCTACCCACATGAGCGTGGAAGATGTGGCGGTGCTGCGGGGCATTCCGGGGCTGGTGATCTTCGAACCTGTCGACGCTGTGCAGCTTGTCCATGCCCTGCCGCAGATTATTGCCTGCGACAGCCCGGTCTATATCCGGCTTTTCCGCAAAATCCTGCCGTCGGTTTTTGAAAGCGGCCGCCGCTTTTCGCTTTTTACGCCGGACCTCCTCAGGGAAGGAAAGGATGTATCGATTTTTGCGTCAGGCATCATGGTGCAGGAAAGCCTTAAAGCCCTGGAACTGCTGGACCGGGACGGTATATCTGCGGAGCTTATCAGCGTCCATACGGTCAAACCTCTGGACGAAAAAACGATCCTTTCCTCGGCGGTCAAGACAGGAACCGTTGTAACCTGTGAGAACCACAGCGTCATAGGAGGACTTGGCTCGGCGGTGGCTGAAACCCTGGCCCGAAACCATCCCGCCCCGATGAGGATGATAGGCATACAGGATCGTTTCGGCCAGGTAGGGATGCTGCCGTATCTCAAGAAAGAATACGCCATGACGGCGGAAGATATTGCCGCCGCGGCAAAGGACGCGGTAAGGGCAAAAAAGCCTGATTAAAGGAGAAGACGAATATGCCAAATACCATAGGGCTGCAGATGTATACCCTGCGCCGGGAAACGGCCGCCGCGAAGGACCCCTTGGAGATCTACCGGAAAGTGAAAGACGCCGGATACGATGCGGTCCAGGCCAAACTGAGCCACGGTCTGACGCCGGGAGCGTTAAAGACGATCCTCCATGAGGCCGGCCTTGCGCCCCTCTCCCTGAGCGGAAATGATTTCGGGCATTTGCTCGGGATTCTCAAAGACCCCAAAAAGGCGATTGAGGGCGCCCACGGGCTGGGAGTAAAACAACTGGATATCGGTACTGTTTTTATTGAAAACAGGAGCACCCCGGAGGGTTACCGGCTTTACGCCAATCTTATCAATCAGGCAGGCAGACTGATTGCCCCCGAGGGGCTTAAACTGTCATACCATAACCATGCCCTGGAATTTCACAATTTTGAGGGAGGCCGCACCGGCATGGATATCCTGGTTGATGAAACCGATCCGGGGATTTTGGACTTCTGCCTTGACTGCCATTGGCTCCAGGGAGCGGGGGCAAGCCAGATCCGGTGGATAAAAAAGCTGGCAGGGCGCATGACTATGATTCATTTTAAGGATTACGGCATCGACCTTGGAACCACTACGGTAGAAGTTACGCCGCGGCTCTTCAAGGCGGTCGGGGAAGGCAATATCTATTGGGAACCCATTGCCGCCGCCTGCAAAGAAGCCGGCATCGGGATCTACGTGGTGGAACAGGATGAATGCGACCGGGACCCCTATGACTGCGTCAGTTCCAGCGCCCGGTACATGCGGGAAACCCTTGGTCTATGAAGGCCGGGTAAATTTATATTTTGACAAATTTATATTTTATGGAGGAATGTATGGCAAATGTTATTGGCCTGCAGATGTACACCTTACGCAGGGAATTAGAAGCGGCAAAGACCCCGCTGGAGATTTACAAAAAAATAAAAGCCGCCGGATATGATGCCGTTCAGGCAAAGCTCAGTCATGCCATGAAACCGGCAGAGTTGAAAAAGGTCCTTGATGACGCCGGGCTTGCCCCTCTTTCTTTCAGCGGGAATGATTTTGGGCAGCTATTGGGGATACTCAAGGAACCGAAAATTGCCATTGAAGGCGCCCACGCGCTTGGGGTAAAACAACTGGACATAGGCTCGATTTTTATCGAAAACAGGAATTCGGTTTACGGCTATGAACTTTTTGCCAATTTAATGAATATGGCCGGCAAACTCGTGGTAAACGAAGGCCTTAAGCTTTCCTATCACAACCATGCCCTGGAATTGCATAATTTTGACCGAGGCCGTACCGGTATGGATGTACTGGTCGATGAATGCGATCCCGGGCTGGTAGACTTTTGTCTTGACACCCATTGGCTTGCTGCCGGCGGGGCCGGCCAGGTTCCCTGGATAAAGCGGCTTTCGGGGCGTATGACAATGATCCATTTTAAAGATTACGGCAACGGCATCGACGGAACCAGCGCTCCGCCCCGGCTTTTCAAAGCGGTAGGAGAGGGGAACATAGATTGGGAACCCATTGCCGCCGCCTGCAAAGAAGCCGGCATCGGGATCTATGTGGTGGAACAGGATGAATGTGACCGGGACCCTTTTGACTGTATCGGTTCCAGTGCGCGGTATATGCGCAAAACCCTTGGCCTGTAAGGAGAAATTGTATGCCTATTAAACCGGTTAAAGTCGGGATCATTGGCGCCGGAATGATAAGTTACACCTATCTGGAAAACCTGATCAACACCTTCGGTATCACCGAGGTAGCGGGCATTGCCGACGCAATCGAAAAAAACGCCCGCATCCGCGCGGAACAGTTCAATATTCCCTTCATGACGAAAGAAGCGATATATGCGGATCCTGATATCGAAATTGTTGCCAACCTGACCAACCCGGCATCCCACTTCCAGATCAGCACCGAAGCTCTTGAGGCCGGAAAACATGTGTACAGCGAAAAAATTATGGGTGTCAATTATCAGGAAGCGAAGGGCATCTATGATCTGGCAATTGAAAAAAAACTGCGTTTTGCCCAGGCGCCGGACACCTTCCTTGGAGGCGCCCTGCAAAGCGCCCGGAAGCTGCTTGACTGCGGCTATATCGGCGAGCCGGTCATGGCCCAAGCCTTTTGCGCCAGGGGTTACCGCATCACCGGGGCGGAAGACGTGCCGTTGCGTTTCAGCTACGGCCCCGGGGGCAGCATGCCCTATGATATGGGGCCGTACTATATTCACGCCCTGGTTTCCCTGCTCGGACCTGTTAAAAGGGCAAGCGGCTTTGCCCGTGTCTTTGCGGAAAAAAAAGCCTATGAAAATCCGCGGCATCGGAAATACAAAACAACCGTCGATCTGTCGGAACCAAGCGTGATGCTCGGTGTCCTGGAATTTCACAACCGATGTATCGCAAACATCAGCACCGCAGGTGACTGCCACCTCCCCGAAGTCCCGCGGCTGGAAATTTACGGAACCCAGGGAACCATTATATGCCCCGATCCGAACCATTTCGGTGGCGATGTTTTCCTCTGCCGGGCTCCCGACGGGAACCCCTGGAAGATACCCTTAACCCACGGTTTTACCGCCCCGAACCGGGAAAAGGGTATTGTTTCGGGGAACAATGACGCCGAAGCTGTACGGTGGAGTAAAAGCTGCCGTGGTATAGGCATTGCCGATCTGGCCTGGGGAATACGCAACAACAGGCCCCACCGCTGCAGCGCCGAACTGGGCCTTCACACGGTGGAGATCATCCGCGGTATCATACAAAGCGGCAGGGACGGGCAGGCCTGTATTCTTAATTCCAAACCCGAGCGGCCGGCGGCGCTTCCCGCCGGTTTTGTAAGCGGCGGCAGTGTTGACGAAGCCTGCCTGGATAACTGAAGAGCCTGTCCCAAAACCGTGCGCTTTTATCGCACAGTTAATTAGTTCTAGGAGCCTGTTGCACTTGTAGGTTTTTAAGGCTTTTTTAGCTAAAAAAGCCTTAAAAACCACGATTAACGGGCTCCTTACGCAGTTTGCAAGGTAAAAAACCGCCTTGCAGGCGGTT
>JAISRW010000164.1 GCA_031273405.1 Treponema sp. | reverse complement strand
TCGGCCCGTACCGTCCTTTCCATGTCGGTTACCTCTTCGGGCCGCTCGTCTATGAGGAGCACGATGAGGTAGACCTCGGGATGGTTCCTGGTGATGGCGTTGGCTATCTTCTGCATCATGATGGTCTTCCCGGTACGGGGAGGCGCCACGATGATGGCCCGCTGCCCTTTTCCTATGGGGCAGAAAAGATTGATGATCCTTTCGCTTATACCCTCGGTTACCGTTTCAAGGTCCAGTTTGCGGTCCGGGTAGAGGGGGGTCAGGTTATCGAAGGGAATACGGTTCTGTGCCACCGTGGGATCGTCGTAGTTTACGGTTTCCACCCTGAGCATGGCAAAAAAACGTTCCCCCTCTTTGTTGGGGCTCCTGATCTGGCCGTAGACCGTGTCGCCCGTCTTGAGGGCGAAAAGCCGGATTTGGCTGGGGCTGATATAAATATCGTCCGGGCCGGGGAGGTAGGAGTTCTGGGGGCTCCTCAAGAAGCCGTAGCTGTCGGGGAGAATCTCCAGGGAACCGTAGGCGTAGATAACCCCGCCTCTTTCGGTATGGGCCTTGAGGATCGAAAAGATCAGTTCCTGCTTTTTGAGGGAAAGCATGTCGTCGTGGGAAATATTGTAGACCCCCGCCAGTTCCCTGAGGTCCATCATGTTGAGCCTGATGAGCTCGTTGATGGTAAGCCGGGGTTTGCCGTTATCCTGCTCAAGCCTGGGCTCGGGCCGGCCGTAGATGTCCGGCATGGAAGGCAGCCGGGGCATGCTGGGCAGGGGCGCGGATTCCCGGGGGACCTGCTCCCGGGGCGCTTCTTCCCGAGGGGCCTGCTCCCGGGGCGGCGGCGCTTCTTCCCGGGGAGGACCCGTTACCACCGGCGCCTGAACCGGCTGGGCCGCCGCGGAGGAACGGCCGTACCGGCCCCTGGACCGCCGGGTGTCGGCAGCGGCGCTTTCCTCAGCCCCGCCGTTTTCCCAGGCTTTAGAATAGGGCCGACTCCGCGCCCGGACCACAATGGTTTTGGCCCCCCCCCGCCCGCCGTTTTCTTCTTTAGCGGGAGGCGGCTGCGGGGCTTCTCCCCTTTCGTCGCTCTTGGGTTCTTCGGTTACAGACCGGGTTAATTCTTCTTCAAATCCCGGTAGATCTTCAGCTTCAGCCTTTTTCGGTTTGCGCCCTCTTCTAACAACTGCCATTGCTCAACTCCAGTTTTCTAGCTTATTTCGTGCAAAGGGTGCATGCCCAAGCCCCTTGGACGGAACAAAGACCATGTACCCTGCAAAAATGGTGAGATATGAAATCTAAGGTTTCGATTTCAAAATTTGACATTTTGAAGCCGCCTCATATATCGCTTATATTAAACGCCATAAATTCCTGTATGATTTTATTCTTAAGTTTGAAAGGATTAAACATTCACGCGGATCAAGAATCCAAATATCCTTATCCGCTTCTTCTTAAACCAGTATTATCCCAAATCTCCTTTTTGTCAATATGCCGTTCATATAACTCCGTTCGATACAATACTGTCCGATACAATGCTACCCGATACAACATCACCCGATACAATGCCGCTCGAGGCGTCAGGGAAGCCGGCTCAAAAGTTCCGCTATCGCTTGTTGCGCGGCGGCGCTACGGACTTCGTTCCGGGAGCCGGAAAACCTGAAAACCGAAGAACGGGCCTCCCCTCCGGCGGCGGCGGTGGCGATCCACACGGTCCCGACGGGAAGCCCCGAACCGTCCCCGCCGGGTCCCGCGAGGCCGGTCACCGAAAGGGCATAATCGGCGCCGCTTTTTTCAAGGGCCCCCCCGGCCATGGCAAGGGCGGTTTCCCGGCTTACGGCGCCGAAGTTCCGGATCAGCGCCTCTTCCAGGCCCAGCATACGGATCTTGGCGTCCACGCTATAGGTCACGAAGGAACCCCAGAAAACCCGGGAAGCTCCGGGAATACGGGCTATCAAATCAGCCGCCAGACCGGCGGTACAGGACTCGGCGGCGGCGGCGGTTTTCCCCAGCTTTTCCAGACGGCGGACCAGCTCTCCTGCCGCGCTTTCTTCCCTCCCCCCGGCGTCATCCATTGGTTCTCTGCAATTCAGCCTTTATCTCTTCCGTGGGACGGGAAAAAATCTCCACATCCTTGTCCGCCCCCGCCATGCTGCAATTGCCCTCGAAGAGAACCCCGTCGGCGATGCGCAGCCGCGCCGCGGCAAGGTTGCCCCTCACCTCCGCGCCGGGGAACATGTCTATCTTGTCCACCGCCTGGACGGCGCCTATCACGGTTCCGTATACCTCCAGGGAGCTGACTGAAATATGATCCGCTTCTACTACGGCGCCTTTATCCACGATGAGGGCTCCGGAAGCCTCTATGGTGCCTTTGAATTTGCCCTTGATGCAGAGAGTTTCCTTAAACCGTAAAAACCCGTTGAAGGCGGTGGAATACCCAAAAACGACTACTTTGTTTTCTTTTCGCTTCCCGGCGCTTTTTGCCATGCTATTTCCTTTTCCTCGTGCATAAAGGTCCTGATCTGATTCTCCAGAACCGGGAGGCCGATTTCATTTTTCTTGAGATCCTCCCATTCGGCAAGTGTCTTTTCAATCCTGGCATCCAGTTCCGCGATATGCTTCCGTACAGCCTGGGTCTTTTCGAGGATCGCCCCGCCGTTTTTGATTTGCACAATCGCCGTGTCCAGTTCGTCAATGCTTTTTACAAAATCAAGAAGATTATTTTTTATGTCCGCGCTCAGCTCTTCCGCCAGGGAGAGCCGGGAGGAGCGGACCGCAATCTGCGCAAAAAGTTCCCGGTTCCGCAGCACCACCCTGATCCGGGCCAGAACCTCGGAAAAATTGAAAGGTTTGGTAATATAATCATCCACCCCCAGATCAAAGCCCTCTACCTTGTCTTTTACATCATCCAGGGCCGAGAACATGACGATGGGAATCTCCTGGAATTTGGGATCATTTTTCAGAATTTTGGTAAGCTCCCACCCAGACATTCTGGGCATTATGTTATCCAGCAGGATGAGATCGGGGAAAAAACGCTTTACCTTTTCCAGGGCTTCCACCCCGTCCCCCGCTTTTTCAACAATAAAGCCCAATTTGGAAAGCATAACCTCAAAGAACTCAAGATTTATCGCTTCGTCATCAACAATGAGTATCTTCTGCTGGGTGTTCATAATAACCTTCCTTACTTACAACCGGAACCAGAGGCTTAATTATTGTTTACCGGTAAAGCCCAATTTGTCAATCTGCGGAAAGCCCGAGCCTTTCGAAATAGTCCCAAAACAGCCGATTTTGGAACCGGCTCATTATACCTATTCAATCGCGGCGGGTTTTGCGGAACTTTTCTTGTTCCCCGGCGCGTTAACCCCCGTCTTCGGTTGAACAGGTACGCATAATTTTATTATACGAAAAACAATCCCGGCGATCAACAGCGCAAGCGCCGCGGCGATGAAGACCAGGGGCAGCCAGTCCCCGAAGCGGGTATAAAAGGAGACGGAGCCGACTATGGGGACCGTCACCGCCAGAGCCGCCTCGGTAAAAGGTTCCGCCATGGCCAGGATCCTGCCGTTGGGATCGATCGAACAGGTCTGGCCCGAGGCGGTGGAACGCGCCATGGAACGGCGGTTTTCCACGGCCCTGAACACGGCCATGGAAAGATGCTGCATCTGGGCGGGAAGGCTCTGGGACCAGGCGTCGTTGGAAAGGTTGACGATGATCTCCGCCCCGTTCCGCACAAAATCCCGGGAAAGGTAACCAAAGGTATCCTCAAAGCAGATGGGGGTGGAAAATTTTATGCCCCGGTGTTCAAAAACTTCAGGCACATCCCCTTTTTTCCAAAAGTGGGTATCCGCATTAATGAGGGCGTCGTACACCCAGGGCAGCTGCTTCTCGTAGGGGAAATGCTCCGTAAAGGGAACCAGGTGGAGCTTGCGGTAAAGCTGGCGGAGAATCCCCCGGTCAAAGAGCATCGCGGCGTTGTAGTCCACCCGGTAAACATCCATCTTGAAGCTCAGTTCCAGCCCCTTCCTGAACCCTATGCGTATATCCCGCTGACCCACCACGTTGAAGCTGTCGCCGAACCTGTCCCTGATCTGGGTGACGCAGTCGCTGTAGTTCTCCCCCCTTACAATAAAGACGCGGTTTCCGCCGGCTTCCTTGCGGGCGTCATCGTTCCCGATGAGAAAGGCCACATCCTGGCCGGCCAGGTATTCCAGTAATTCGCCGACCAGATTCCAGGAGGGCATATCGTCGCGGTAATGCTGGTGCCAGTAGATCCGGGGGACAAAGGCCGTCTCGGACCAGACCACAAGGTCAAGATCGGGATTGTCCCTGACGGCCTCGTCGGAGAGGCGCTTCAAAACGCGATAGTTTTCCCTGTATTGGACAATCCCGCCCTTCCAGGGATCGGTGTTATGCTGAATCAGGGCCATCTTTGCCTGGGGCGAGGCGGAATAGTCGATTTGGGAGCCAAGGCCGTATATAAGGGAGACCGCCAGGGCCGCGGCCCAGAGGGCGGCAGACAGCCATTCCCGCCTGAAAAAGCCCCTGAGAGAAGCGGCGAAGCCCGCCTTTTGCTTTGCCCCCTCCCCGATGGCCGCGGCAATCCACGCCGAGGGAAACACCACCAGGGCCGAAACCCCCCACACCCCGGTAATGTCGGCAATCTGTATGACCGGGATAAGGTTCCACTGGGAATAACCGGTAATGCCGTAGGCGTAGCCGAGAAAGCCCCTGGTACGGAGATACTCAAAACCCATCCAGATGAGCCACTGGAGTATATAGCCCCGCCGGGGGAAAAGAAATAACGCCAGGCGGAGGAGGGGAAAAAGGCAGGCCAGGTAAACCAGGTAAATGGAACCCACAATGAGGCCCGCCAGGGGATGAAAAACGCTTAGCCAGTAATTAAAGAGCCCGTAAGCCGAATAGCCGTAGAGGGCGCCCCAAAAGACCGAGGCCCTGAAGCCGGAACGCCCGATTACAAAGAAGACCGGCACATAGGCAATCCATGCCAAAAGGGGAAGCCCCTCTTTAGCCGGAAGGCTGGGAAAGGCCGCCGCAAAAAGGACGGAACCCGCCAGCACGGCGGACAGGCTGACAAAGAAGGGCTTTAGTCCTTTCCCGGCCGGGACAGGCCTCATGGTTCGCTCTCCTGAGCCGGAGGCAGGTTCCAGACCTCCTGCTTCAGATCTCTCCCCGCCCTGAACGCGGCAATCCCGTGGGAATTTACGGAAAAAAGCTCCCCGGTTTTGGGATTCCGGGCTTTTTTGCGGCCCTTGCGAATTTTTATTTCAAAAGTACCAAAACCCCGGAGTTCTATCACCTTTTGATTGACAAGAGCGGCTTTAATCTCGTCGATAAACAAATCCGCTATGATTCGTATATCTTTCCGGTTAACGCCGATTTTATTATATATAGCATCAATAATGTCGGCTTTGGTAATTTTATTGGATACCATGCATACCCTCTTCCTCGGCTTCCGGAAAACCGGCGCCCCAGGCAGGTACTTTACTGGGCCGCTTTGAGGGAATTAAAAAGCCGCTGCATCCGTGATTTTTTACGGGCTGCCGCGTTTTTCTTGACAATCCCTTTGCGGGCGGCTGAATCAAGCTTGCTGATCATATCCTTGAGAGCGGCTTCAGCCTCCCCCGCTTCTTTTTTCTGGACCAGGAGCGTGAATTTCTTCGCGCTGGTTCTCACGGAAGATTTAACCGCTTTATTCCTGAGCCGCCGCTCCTCGCTCTGCCGGTGACGTTTTTCAGCCGAACTGATTTTTTTAGCCAAAAGAAACCCCCACTATCTATTATTTGAAGTCCGAAGGCCGCCGTTCCAGGCGCTTACATTTTTCACATTCCGCCACGTTCTTGACCTTGCCTTTTTCAAAGACGGTCTTCATCTTGATCTCCCCACCACAGGAACAGAAAAATTTCTGGGTTGCGCTGGTGGTACGCGAGTTTTTACTGGCCACAGCCATAGTTTCTCTCCTTGCCGTTAAGACTTTCCGGCAGTTTGCCGCGTTTCGCGCATAGAATAGCATAAATATTCACGAATATGAATATTTATACCCTGCAAACTGCGTTCGAACCATCGAACCTGAAGTTCGCGGAGCCCATTAACCGGAATTTTTGCATGGATACACAAAAAAGTCCACAAGTACAACAGGCCCTCGTTTCTCAAAAAAGATACTACAGAACGGCTTTTACGTCAAGAGGGGGACGGACGGCCCCCTCCAGCCGGCGGTTTTACGTTTAGGTTAACCCCTTTTTAAATAACCACGAAAGACACTAAAAAAGAGGGGCAAAGATAAAGAGTGCGAACAAAATTTTCCTGGTTACCCTGAAAGTAAAATTGCTGATTTTTTTAGGCTGCCGACAAATTTTCCAAAGATGCTACAATATTTTCATGCTTAGGACAACAGTAGCCATAAACGCCCTGTGGAACCACGGCATCGAGGCGAAGGCCCAACCTTCACCGACTCACCGCCACTCCACCGCTGTGGAGTTTTGCCAAGCAATCCGCGGAGCGGATAGCGCAAAACACCGAAGCGAAGACCCAGCCTTCACCGACTCACAGTCAGGACACCGCATGGAGTTTTGCGAAGCAAAACTCCGAGGCGAAGGCGTAGCCTTCGCCGGCTCACGGCTCACATTATAATCTAGATCACACTCAGCGTGTCGGACTGCGAGCGGACCCTATCCCAGGCCCACATCCATCATCATCATTATGGCGAAACCCAGCAGGATGCCGGTGGTGGCGATGTGGTCGTTTCCCTGGGAGTAGGCTTCGGGGATGAGTTCCTCGGCCACCACAAAGATCATGGCTCCGGCGGCAAAGGAGAGGGCGTAGGGGAGCAGAGCCTGCATGGACAGAACCAGGGCGGCGCCCAGAACCCCGGCTATGGGCTCCACCAGGCCCGAAGCCTGGCCTATCCAGAAGCTCTTGAGCCGGCCCATGCCTTCCCGGCGGAGGGGGATGGAAACCGCCGCTCCTTCGGGGAAATTCTGCAGCCCGATGCCCAGGGCCAGGGAGAAGGCCCCCGCCAGGCCGGCGCTGTTTGCCAGGGAGGAGGCCCCGAAACCGACCCCCACGGCGAGCCCCTCGGGGATATTGTGGAGGGTGATGGCCAGTACCAGAAGCACCGAGCGGCCCCAAGATGTTTTAATCCCCTCGTCCTCACGGGCTCCAACGTGGTGGTGGGGGAGGAGCCGGTCGGCCAGGCGCAGGAACACCCCTCCCAGGAGGAAGCCTATTGCCGCAACAGCCCAGGGCGGCAGCCCTCCTCCCGCGCCGTGAACCGCCGCCGCCATTTCGATGGCAGGGGACAGGAGGGAAAAGTAGCTGGCGGCGATCATCACCCCCGCGGCAAAACCCAGCATGCCGTCCAGCGCCTTGCGGTTGATGCTCTTAAAGAAGAAAACCGTCGCCGCCCCCAGGGCCGTCATCCCGTAGGTAAAGAGGGTGGCTAGGAGAGCCTGGAGAACCGCATGCTGCCTGATAAACCAATCCATAACGTTATTATAGCAGGAATACGGGGAAATAGGGAACAGGGGAGAGGGAGGAGAGTGGAGTGAAGAGAGGGGAGGAGGCAAGAGGCAGGGCAACAGCACTTACTTTCAAGTTTTGAGAAATCATCGAAATTGAAGGAATTGTTACCGCCAAGTCGAAGCAGACCGTAGGTCTGACGAACCTTCGGTTCGCAGCCGCATACGTTTTTGGGAGGTGATCCAGAAAGTATGATGGATAGAGGAACGAGAAATGACAAAGAGGACAAGAGATGATACTATGAAAGAATGTTAATCACCATAGACATCAATTGCCCTCTTTGCCATAGTC
>JAISRW010000154.1 GCA_031273405.1 Treponema sp. | reverse complement strand
GCGGAGCGAAACTCCGAGGGACTTTGCTCCGCAAAGTCCCCACGCGCCGGCAATCCAACTCAACGCGCCGGCAATCCAACTCAACGCGCCGGCAATCCAACTCATCGCGCCGGCAATCCAACTCAACGCGCCGGCAATCCGGCTCATCGCGCCGGCAATCCGGCTCATCGCGCCGGCAATCCGGCTCAACGCTTCGGTCCGCCTTGCGACGGGCCTGGAGTTTCGCTCCGCGAAACTCCGAGGGACTTTGCGGAGCAAAGTCCCCACGCGCCGGCTTGGCTGCTGCTCCGGGCCTGGGGGAGGACTGGGCCTTGCGGGCGGTTTTTGGAGGTTTTATGCGCAAAGCGCAATCGGACCGAAGGTCCGCGGCTGCTAGAGTTTGTCTATCAGCATTGAGCATTTTCCTGAGGGAATGGGGAGGGTTTTCTTCTTTTTGCCCAGGATGTTTATCGTAAAGTAATAGAGTTTCTCGCTCTCCATGTGGATCTCCCAGCCCCGGCCGGATTTATTGGAGAGTATCGTAATCATGTTCTTTTTGAGGGAGAGATTCTCCACCCCCATGATTTCGAGGTTGGGGATGATCCAGTCTACGGTTTTGCGGGGGAGGGAGATAAAAAGCCCCACGATATTCTCGATGGTAAGGCAGATGGTGGAAAGGGCGGCGTAGCTGAGGTATTGCGGCCGGGGAAAATCGGCGTTTCCCGGCCATTGGGCAGGCCCTTCTTTGAGGGGCAGATAGGCCTCCCACAGATTGCCCTTGTGGTGGTTGCCGTCGGGGCTCATGGAGTCCAGCACAAAGTACAGATGCCGGATGGCGCATTCCCTGGCCAGATCCCAGCGCTGGTAGCGCTCCAGCCCCTTGATCACCATGAAGGTGAGGTGGGGAAAGACCGAACCCCGGTAGCCCCGGCCATTTGCGTCGAAGGCTTCTTCGGATGCCGAAATCGAAGGAAAAGGATGAGGAGCGCCGAAGAACTTTGGGTCCTGTAACTTGGCGATGATCTGCTCGGCCTTGTCGTCGTTGGGAATCTCCGCCAGAAGCGGCCAATAGCCTGCTATGGTTTTAACCGGCAGCCGTTTTTCGCTTTTATCGATATCGTGGTAAAAGCCGTCTTCCGGGTCCCACATGAGGGAATTGATCCTGGTTTTGAGGGAAAAATACTGCTTTTTATACTGAAAGCTGGCTTCTTTATCGTTGAGTATATCCGCCAGGGCCGACATATAGAGAACATTCGCCGCCATCATGGTGTTAAAGTCCAGAGGATACGCCGCCTGTTCCCGTGGAGCGTTGGCCATACCGGTGGCGCTCAAGGGGACCTGGTAGAGGCCGTTGGGCTGCTTAAAAACGGAATCTATCCATTCTACGTATTTATGCAGAATGGGGATCACGTCCTTGACCCGTTTCTTGTTGGCCGATTTGTGGTACAGGTTGAATTCGGTCCAGGCAAAGAGGGGCAGCCCCAAGCCCTCGGGATTATCGCCGTCGGCCAGCACCGGGAGGCCGGTTTCGATGTTATAGGCGGATCGTATGGCCCCGTTAGGTTCCTGGCGCTGATAAAAAACATCCAGCGTGGGATGAGCCTGATAAATACGGTTGGAATAAACAAGAAAAAAAGAAGAGAAAATAGCGTCTGTCTGCTGTACCACGAGACTGCCGGGATAGGAAAAAAATTTCCCTTCAATGATGCTTCGTTCACTGCCGTTGTTCCAATAATCCTGAATCCATGCCCAGGTTTTATCGTATATATCAACAAAATCCTGATCGTAAAAGTGGATCTTGGGGAAATCTCGTTTAGTCACAGATACTCCTAATCGCCAATTTTTGCGGAATCGTAAAAGATTACTTCATGAGTTCCAAAAAGTCAAATAAAATTTGTAACTATTCAGTCATAGCGTGATTTCAGAACTTTTCTTGTTCTCTCGTGCTTGGGGACCCGCAGGATCCTTCCCAAAAGGATCCAAAAGCCGCCGTTCCGGGACCGGCTTGCCTGTTTTGAGACCCGCCTGATACTCGTACCTCCAAAAAAATCAGGAATTGCGCTAAGATTCTTTTTATTATACTATTATTATACCATTGTTATTATACTATTGGTGGATAAAATTTGCTATAATTTTTTTTCCGAAAGGCTGATTTTTTCGAGGTATCCTGGTGTATAAGCCCCATATTGCCCTGGAAGTACGGATTTTGCTTGAAGAAAAATCCCGGCCCTGGGTTAAAACCTTCTGCTCCTGCGGTCCCGACGGCCTTTGCCCGGTCTGTTCGGGCCGTTTTGTCCCCGGCTCGCCGGGGCCGGTTCCCCGGCTAAACCCCCAGGCCGCGAGGAAAGGCTACCTCCTCACCAGGGGGCTCGGGGGTTCCATCGTCAGGGAGGCGGCCTATGAACGCTGTCTGAATATCCCGGCTATAGCGGAAGCCTCCGGCGGAAAGCCCCCGGCGGCCATTTCGCGGTTTTCGGTCAAGCTGGGGGAAAACGCGGGGGTGGATATTATGTTCCACCGCCGGAAAAAGCGCATCAAGGTAGAAGAAATCAGGATAGAAGAAGACGCGGGCCGGCTCGTCCGCCCCTCCAGGGGAGCAGGTTCCCAGGGGATCTATATGGATTATTCTACCGCCGGCATGCCCTCGCTGCGGCTCAGAACCGCGGCGGATCTTGAGATCGGGGAAGAGGCCGAGGTCTTTCTGACGGATCTGCGAAGGCGGATCCAGTACCTGGAAATTCTGCCGGGGGTCATCCCGGAAAACGTGATCCGTTGCAGCGCCTATGTCGCCATAGTTCCCTATCCCGACAGCCCCGATTATTTTGTCAAGCTGAAGAATCTCAATTCCTTCAATTTTGTCTACAAGGCGGTGAACGCGGAGCTTTCCCGCCAGGAAGAAATCATCACCAACGGCGGCACGGTGGTCAGCGAAAACCGGATTTGGAACGAGGCTAAAAACGCCACAGAGTCTTTCCAGATCCGGAGCCGGGAAGAAAAGCCCCGTTTTGAAAGGCCCGGCGGCCTTGACCCCTTTGTCCCGGGGGCGGAGATCATGGAAGCCATGGAAAACTTTACCGTGGAGTTCCCCGAATACAGACGGGACCGGATCATGGGCGAATACGGCCTTACCCAGCTTCAAGCTGAATTTGTCTGCGACGAGAAAAGCCGGGCCGACTACTTTGAAAAAACCGCGTCCCTGGGCGCCCCTCCCCGGGAGGCCGCCCAGTGGATAGCCTCCTACTGCGTCAAGGAATCCCGGCGCCTCGGCCTGAACCTGCCCGATTCCCCCCTCACGCCGGAGCGCTTTTCCCGGATTCTCCGCATGCTCATGGAGAAGCGGATACACAGCAACATTGCCAGGCAGGTAATTTCCGCGGTGCTGGCAGAAAACCGCGACCCCGAAGCGCTTATCCGCGAACGGGGCTGGGAACAGCTTAGGGACAGGAAAACCATAGAAGGAATAGTCAAGACCATAATCGAAAAAAACCCCCAGGAGGTGCGGCGCATCCGGGAAAGGGACGCCGGCCCCATTCAGTTTCTCACGGGGCTCATCATGAAAGAAACATCGGCTCTGGCCGAACCGACCCTGGTCAAAGACGTGCTCAAGGAACAGCTTTCGGTTTCGCTGGTTTATGTCTTCTCCATGGGCGGGGCCATTTCGGGCCGCATCGGCGAGGACGGGACCGTGGAAAGCGGCGACGAACAGACCCTCCGGGATCTGCTGGCCAAGGGGGCGGCGGAACCGGGGGCGGATATCGACGCCTCAAAGGTGCGTTTCGAGTCCGTCCAGGTGGGACGCCTTCTTTCGGAAGAAATCGTTCCCGCCGACTGGGCGGCGCTCATAGCGGCCGTTGCCGGGAAGCTTAACTCCGGCACGGCCAACGGCATTGTCGTGGCCCACGGCACCGATACCCTCTCCTACACCGCCCCCCTGCTCTACTGGCTCTTTGCCGATGCCGGGGCGCCCATCGTTCTCGCCGCCTCTTCCACGCCGCCGGGCCAAAGCGCCGAAGCGGCCCGGACCATTCAGAAAGCCGTCAACCTGGCGCTGAGCAAGCCCGGGGGGGTCTACGTGGTCCACGGCGGCAAGATCCTCTCTCCTTTGAATCTCAGATTTGAAAAGATAGGGTTCGGCGCGGATCAATTTAGAAACTGGAACATGGAAAGGCCTGTCTTTGAGGGGACTTCCCTCCTGGCCGATCGGCTGGAAGCGGACCAGTATGTCCTGTCCCAGCTTCTGGAAGACGCGGTCAATTCCATGTGCGTGATCCGCATCTACCCCGGCCTGCGTTCCGACTACCTGACTTCGCTTATGGACAGGGGAGTGAAAAATTTCTTCCTGGAACTCTACGACACAGGAACCGCCGGTTTTAGGGAAGGCCCCTATTCGCTGAAACGGGTTTTTTCCATGGGCAAACGCCGCTCGGTCCGGTTCTATTGCAGTTCCCAGCAGGAGGGGATTGTGGATTTCTCGGGCTATGTTACGGCCAGGGAACTCTGGCGGTCCGGCGCCGTGCCCATGGGCGCCTATACCACCGAAACCACGGTGGCCCGCTTTCTGGCGGCCAGTATCATAGCCGACAGCGACGAAGAACGGGCCGCCATGATGGAATCGGCGGCCCACGAAAGCACTTCAGGGTGAAACGTCCGCGGAGCGGCTGCGGACAGTGGGCCCGCCGGGAGGACGATTCGGGGAACCGAGGGGAGAGTTGCACATCCGGCGCGATTTGATCAGTAAATCTAAGGTTGCAGTTCCAAAATCTGACATTTTGGAACTACCTCAGTGTTACAAAAATAAACGCGGCTTATACGTCGCAAGGAGAAACGCTATGAATAAAAGATTTCTGGATTGTTTGGGAGAAGCCTGCCCTTTGCCTTTGGTCAAAGTACAGCAGGAAATGAAAACAATGACATTGGGCGATGTTCTTACCGTTAATGTGGATCATACCTGCGCCATTAAGAATATCCCCGATTGGGCGCGGGATCAGGGTTGTCATGTTGAAATTGAGGAAACCGGCGAGGGAGAATGGGACATCATCATCGAGAAGGTAAGGGTATAGGAGGAATCATGGAAAAGTCATCGTACTACGAAACTCTTGTTAAAAAAGAATGGAGCTACACTACGGGAGCGGTTATTATGGCGGTCTTGGCGGTTATGCTGGCGGCTTTTGCCTCGCCGTGGGGCGTATTCGGCCCGCTGCCTATATGGGGCGGCAAAATCCTCACACTTATCGGCATTGACGCGGATTCGTGGAAGATGTTCAACGGCAGCCTCGGAAAGTATCGATTTGTCAATAACCAGGCGGCTCTTACCAATACCGCCCTGATTTTCGGTTCCATGATTTCCTGCCTCCTGGCAGCCCAGTGGAAAATTCGCGGCATTAAGTGTGCGCGGCAGGCGTGGGCCGGGGCTATAGGCGGCACCTTGATGGGCGTTGGCGCGCGGCTTAGTCCGGGCTGTAATATCGGAGCCATGTTTTCTTCCATACCTTCCTTTTCGTTAAGCGGCTGGATTTTTCTTCTATTTGTGTTTCTCGGCGCTATAGTTGGGGGAAAAATGCTGACAAAATGGTTCTTGCCGCCGATCTCCCATGAGCGCAGAAAGAATCGGCAAAAACTGACGCCGGAAGCGCGGCAGCGAAACCGGACTTTACAAATCATCGCGGGTATCATTCTTACCGGCGTTTGGCTTTTATTCGCCCTGATGACAGGAGCAAACGCCCCGTCCGCCGGTTTTATCTTTTTCATCGGCCTCGGTATCGGCTACGCCCTCCAACATTCGCGGTTCTGCTTTACCGCCGCCTACAGAGACCCTGCCCTGATAGGAAGCACCAAAATGGCGAAAGCCCTCATCGCGGCACTGGCGGTATCGACTATAGGATTCGCGGGACTTCATATCTCCCGCTACGGCGTTGACCTTTCAAAACTGCCGGAGACGGCTCCCGGAGGCATTGTCGCCCTCCACCTGGTTATCGGAGCTTTCATCTTCGGAATTGGCGCGGTACTGGCCGGATGCTGCGCGTCGGGGACTTTTGTGCGGATAGGCGAGGGCTATGTCCAGAGCCTGATAGCCCTGATTTTCTTTATTATCGGAGGCATAATCAGCGCCCCGCTTATGAGCGATGTAGTTCGAAAAATCCCGCTCCTCTACTCCGGCAAGGCTATATACCTTCCCAAGCTATTGGGCGGATTTGGCCCCGCCGTTTTGCTTACGCTTCTGGCTCTCCTCGTGTTATGGATTGCCGCAGATCGCTGGGAAAAGTATAAAACCGCGTCCTTTAATTCCCAGCGGTAAACCAAAAGGAAACGGGACTTCGTGGAAAAGAAAACCGAAGCCTATGATGCGGTCATTATAGGCGGCGGCGCGGCGGGTATGACTGCGGCCATCTATGCGGGCAGGGCGCGGCTCAAAACCCTGCTCATCGAAAAGTCCCTCCTAGGCGGACTGGCGGCATACACCAGCGAGGTAGAAAATTATCCCGGCTTCCCTTCGGGAATTGACGGCACCGAACTGATGCGGCTTTTTGATAAACAATTCAGAAAGTTCGGCGCGGACGTGAAACTAACGGATGTCATATCGGTGGAGAACTGCGGGGATTATAAGGCGGTCAACACCTTCAGAATCGAATACCGTGCCAAGGCGGTTATCGCTGCTACCGGGGGCCGCCCTCGGCTCACGGGCGCACGGAACGAAGCGCTGTTTTTGAATAAGGGAATTTCCTTCTGCGCCGCTTGCGATGCCGCCCGCTATACGGGAAAGCGGGTGCTGATCGTAGGTTCCGGCAATGCCGCTTTGGAAGAGGGGCTTTTTCTTACCCGCTTTGCTTCCGAAGTTTTGGTTTCGGTACGCCGCGATGCGGGGAACACGCGCGCCCACGCGGCGGCTCGTGAAAGGGCGATGAAAAATCCCGCCATGCGGTTCATTTGGAACACCGAAGTAGAAGCGTTTGAGGGGGAACAAACGCTCGGCAGGGTGATTTTGAAAGACATGAAGACAAGTGAATTGATTCCAGTTGAAGTTGACGGATGCTTCCTTTTTATCGGCTATATTCCGAACACCCGCATTTTCGAGGGGCTTCTTGATTTATCGCCGCCGGGATATATACGGACCAACGAGAATATGGAAACCAATGTGCCCGGCATATTCGCTGCCGGCGATGTCAGGGAAAAAACTTTGAGGCAACTTGCTACCAGTGTCGGCGATGGCGCTGTCGCCGCATATATGGCTGAACGGTATATCAGCAGACTGGAATCCTAAAGGCGGCATGGCGCGACAAACTGCTAGGTTATGCTGAAAGGTTTCTCCTATATCCTTCTTTCCCGGGCTTTCGTGTCGCGGCGGTTTTTCTTTTTCATGCTTATTTGTGGGTCAACTTTAGGGCTTTCAGGGGGGCCTTGCGGATGCGGCGGTCAAAGAGCAGTGCAAAGGCTTCTTCGGCGGTTTCGGCAAAGTCAACCGGGATTGCCTCCCGTATATCCTTGTCCAGTTCCGCCCAATCTTCCCGGTTGTCCTCGGGGAGGAGGACCCGGTCCATGCCGTTCCGTATGGCCGCCAGGAGCTTTTCCTTGAGGCCCCCTATGGGGAGAATGCGGCCTGTGAGGGTCAGTTCCCCGGTCATGGCCGTTCCCGGCCTTGGGGGTGTCGAGCAGAGGGTGGAGAGGAGGGACGCGGCCAGGGTTATTCCCGCGGACGGGCCGTCTTTGGGTATGGCGCCCGCGGGGACATGGATATGGAAGTCGGTTTTCCCCAGGTCCTTTACTTTAAAAGTATACTTTTCCCGGACGCTCCTGAGATAGGAAAGGGCGATGCGGGCGCTTTCCTTCATGACCTCTCCCAGGTTGCCGGTTATGATCATGTCCCCGCTGCCTTCGAAACATATGCTCTCTACCGGCAGCATGGTGCCGCCGGTTTCGGTCCAGGCCAAGCCGTAGCTTACCCCTGTGCGGGCTTCTTTAAACACCACATCGTTCTTGAATTTCTTCCGGCCCAGGAGTTTTTCAAGATCCTCTTTTTTTACCGTTTTTTTAAAGGAAACCACGGGTTTTTCCGGTTTCTTGCCGTATTCCTTGTCCACTGCTCCCCTGGCTATGCGCCTGATGCAGCGGGCGATCTCCCGTTCCAGGTTCCGCACCCCCGACTCCATGGTCCAGCGGCGGATAATCTCCCGCAGAGCCTCGTCCTTAAAGGTAATCTTCGCCTTCCCCAGCCCGTTTTCCGTGAGCTCCTTGGGGACAAGAAATTCCCTGGCTATAACCAGTTTCTCGTTTTCCCCGTAACCGGGAATCTCGATGATCTCCATACGGTCCAGGAGGGGGTAAGGGATGGTGTGGAGGGAATTAGCGGTGGTAATGAAGAGCACCTTGGAAAGATCGTAGGGAACTTCCATATAATGATCGGTGAAAGTCGAATTCTGTTCCGGGTCCAGCACCTCCAGGAGGGCCGAGGCGGGATCGCCCCGGAAATCCGTGGAGAGCTTGTCGATCTCGTCCAGGAGGAAAACCGGGTTCATGGAACCGGCCTTCCGCATGGACTGGATGATCTTTCCCGGAAGGGCGCCGACATAGGTTTTTCTGTGGCCCCGGATTTCCGCCTCGTCCCGGACGCCCCCCAGGGAGATCCGTACAAAGCGCCTGCCCAGGGCCCGGGCTACCGATTTCCCCAGGCTTGTTTTCCCCGTTCCCGGAGGGCCGACAAAGCAGAGTATAGGCCCTTTAAACGCAGCCTCCGATCCCGAACCTCCGGCGTCCCCGGCATCCCCCGATCCTCCGGCGGCTGAGAGCTGCCTGACGGCGATAAATTCGATTATCCTTTCCTTTGCCTTCCGCATGTTAAAATGGTCTTCGTTAAGGATCCTTTCGGCTTCCGAAAGATCCCCTGTGTCGGAAGAATAGCTGCTCCAGGGGAGATCGGCGATCCATTCGAGATATCCCCTGAGGACTCCCGCCTCGGGAGAGAAGGGCTGGAGCTTCCTGATCCGGGCAATCTCCTTCCTGGCCTTGAGCAGCACCTCTTCACCGGGATTTTTGGCCTCGATGGTTTTTTCCAAATCGGCGAATTCGTCCTCTTTGCTCTCCTGACCCAGTTCCTTGTTGATCTCTTTAAGCTGTTCCTGGAGTATGTATTCCCGGTGGGTTTTTGCCATCTGGTTTTTGACTTTGCCGGAGATGCTTTTCTGGATTCCGAAGATTTCATTTTCTAGTTCCAGGGTCTCAAGGACCGCCTCCAGTCTGTCACCGGGATCGCGGATGCCGATGAGTTCCGCCTTTTTGTCAACCTTTATCGCCATGGCGTTGCAGATGAGATTGGCCAGGCGCTCGGCGTTTTCGGTTTTTTCCACCGCCGTCTGGATTTCGACGCCGATTTTTTTTGAAAGCTCCGCATACTGGATGAAAGACTTCTGCACCGCCCGCATGAGGGCGGCGGTTTCGGGATTTATGGAACCCGGGCTTTCTCCGCCGCCGGTTTGTTCAGAGGCCCTGATGGGTTCTACCGCCGCGAAGACGGCATTGTCGGCATTCCGGGACGAGATAAGGGACGCCCGGTATTCCCCCTGGAGGATCACCCTGTAGGTGTTGTCCGGAAGCTTCAGGTGCTGGACGAGCCTGACTACCGTGCCGACCTTCCAGGTTTCGCCTGTTTCGGCGCTTTTTTGCAGGACCGCGAAAAGCCGGTGGTTCCCCTTTGCCATGGCGTTTTCAAGGGCCCTGATTCCCGATCTATAGGTAATAAACACCGGCGCCATGGTCTGGGGAAAAATAACAAAATCCCGCAAAGGGAGAAGGGGAAATTCTTTTTCCTCTCCCTGTTTGATTTTTAGCCCCGAAAACCCTGAAAAAATTCTGGCCATCGGGTGTTTTTGCTTCATGCGCTTTTTTGCAGGAGTTGAATTTCAGGCGCTTCGGATTTCTCCACTACTTCCTGGGTGATGATGACCCGCTTGCTTCCCTCTATCGAAGGAATTTCAAACATGATGTCGGTCATGAGCTTTTCGACAATGGCCCTGAGCCCCCGGGCGCCGGTTTTCTGCTTTATAGCCGTGTCGGCAATGGCGTCAATGGCCCCGTCGGTGAATTCCAGTTTTACGTCGTCTATGGCCATAGACGCCTGGTACTGTTTGACGATGGCGTTCCTGGGTTCCGTAATGATGCGCTTGAGGTCTTCGCGTTTCAGTTCCTCCAGGGACACCGTAATGGGAAGGCGGCCTATGAATTCGGGGATCATGCCGAAATGGATAAGGTCGTCGGGATGGAGGGCGTCGTACAGGTCTTTGAGATTTTTCTGGGAATAATTGCCTGTGTCCGCGCCGAATCCCATGGGGTGCTGGACCACCCGCCTTTCGATAAATTTCTCAAGCCCCACGAAAGCGCCGCCGCAGATGAAGAGTATGCCGGTAGTGTCGATCCGAATCATCTCCTGGTTGGGGTGCTTGCGGCCGCCCTGGGGGGGGACCGAGGCGATGGTGCCTTCGATTATTTTGAGGAGAGCCTGCTGGACGCCCTCGCCGGAGACATCCCTGGTGATGGATATGTTTTCGCCTTTCCGGGCAATCTTGTCGATTTCGTCGATGTAGACAATGCCCCGTTCCGCGGTGGCTATGTTCCCGCCGGCGTTCTGGATAAGCTTGAGAAGGATGTTTTCCACATCTTCCCCTACATAGCCAGCCTCGGTAAGGGTGGTGGCGTCTACGATGGCAAAGGGCACCCTGAGCTTTTTGGCCAGGATTTTAGCCAGGAGGGTTTTCCCGGTTCCTGTGGGGCCGATGAGGAGGACGTTGGATTTTTCAATTTCCACCTCTTCGTTTTCCTTGCCGGGATTGGCAATGCGCTTGTAATGGTTATAGACCGCCACGGAAAGGGCCTTTTTTGCCGCATCCTGGCCTATGACGAACTGATCCAGGTAATTTTTTATATCTTTCGGCGTGGGAATATCCCCGGTAAACTGGGTGGAAAGATCGTGATCCTCTTCAACCAGGATTTTCCGGCAGACCTCGACACAGTCATCGCAGATAAAGACGTCATTGGGGCCGGCGATAAGCCGCCGGGCCATATCCGCGCTTTTTCCGCAAAAAGAACAAGAGCGTTCAAATCCCCCTGAACCGTTACGAAGCCTTGCCATGTTTCTCCCTCTCCAGAATAGAATCCGCAATGCCGTAACTCACCGCGTCGGCGGCGGACATATAGAAATCTCTTTCCATATCGACGGCAATCTGCGCCAATTCTTTGCCGGTATGCCTGGCAAAGTAATCAATTGTGAGTTTTTTCAGCCTGACGATCTCTTTGGACTGAATCCCTATGTCTCTGGCCTGCCCCTGGGCGCCCCCCCAAGGCTGGTGGATGAGAACCCGGGACGAGGGGAGGACAAAGCGCTTCCTTTCGGTCCCCGCGGTGAGGATCAGGGCCGCCATGCTGGCCGCCTGGCCCAGGCAGATAGTCTGGATGCCGCATTTCACGTACTGCATGGTATCGTAAATGGCCAAACCCGCGGTAACCGATCCTCCGGGAGAATTGATGTAGAGGTTGATGTCTTTTTCCGTATCCTGGCCGTCCAGAAAGAGAAGCTGGGCCACCACCAGATCTGCCGAAATATCATTGATTTCTCCGTCCAGAAAGACTATACGGTCTTTGAGGAGCCGGGAATATATATCATAGGACCGTTCTCCCATGCCGGTTTGTTCCACAACAATAGGGACCAGGTTATTCATTTGTTCGTTCATACTGTATAAATTACTCATTATTGGATATCAAATCCAGATATTTTTCTTTGTTTCCCGGTTTTATTGTGTTTTCCGATAAAAGCCGGTCAAAGAATTTCCGCTCCTTTATATCCTCCCTTAGATATTCCCTCGCTTCCTCCTGCTCATAGTATTTTTCGACTTCTCCGGCGCTGCCCAGGGCGGCCTGGCTCTCAATCTCCCTGTCCAGTTCCTGGTCGGAAGCCTCCAGTTTAAGTTCTTCTATAAGGGTTTCGACAATAACGCGGGAATGGAGAGCCCTGTTCGCGTCGGGCTTCCAGCCGTCTATGACGGATTGGGCTCCCTTGCCGTTCTTTCCCATTATCTTATAAAGCCCCTCCGAATCGGTATTGAAACGCCGGGCCAGATTCCGCCACCGGGAGTCCAGTTCCAGCCTGAGCATGGATTCGGGGATCACCGCCGGGGTATTCTCCATGACCTTTTCCATGAGCTTGTTGATTTTTATTACCTTGAGGCGGCTGTCCAGATCCTTGCTGAGCCTTTCCCGTATATCCTTTTTGAGGTCCTCCAGGGTATCGAATTTTTCATCCACATCCTGGGCTAATTCATCGTCCAGTTCGGGAAGCTGTTTAAGCTTGAGGGCCGTGAGGGTGACGCGGAGTTTCTTGGTTTTTCCGGCCAGATCTTTGTCGGCCAAATCGGCGGGATAGGTTTTCTCAAAGTCTTTTGTTTCCCCTTTTTTCATCCCCCTGACTTGGTCGTCAAATTTGAAGGGATTATAGAGGGAACCCAGGGTAAAGACAAAGTCCTGGCGTTCCGTCCCCCCAAGGGCCTCTCCTTGGTCGTTCAATTCGCAGTAGTTTACCGTAACCACATCCCCCGGAGCCGCCTCTTCTTCATCGTTTTTATCCAGGACAACGGCGTTTCGCTCCCGCAGAGCCTCCAATTCCCGGTCCAGATCCTCATCGGTGATGGAAACATCCGGGATTTCGACCTCCAGGCCCTGCCATTGCCCGACCTGTACCCGGGGCAACACATCGTAAACCATGGAAAACTGAAAATCCTTATCCGGCTCCAGGGGAGGCCCGTCCTGCACCGCCGGAACGGAGTAAGGCAGGGGCCGGTTTTCTTTGGGAAAAGACTGGTCGTCAAAAACCTCGGTCACGGATTTTTCGACAATCCGGCTCAGGACTTCCTTTTTTAGGACATCCCCGAATTTCCTGACCAGCACATCTTTGGGGGTTTTCCCTTTGCGAAAACCGGGAAGCTGTACGGTCCTGATATATTCAGAGAGCAGCTTGTCGTATTCGGAACGGATGTCGTCTTTTCCTACCGTAAGGGTTAGTTTGACGTTTGAATGTTCCAGCTTAGTGATTTCTTTCGTAATGACCACGTGGTTTCCTCTTCATGATGTAAATTTTGCTCCCCGGCTGACTTTTATCTCCTGCGAGAGAAGGGACTTGAACCCTTATGCCAGAGGCACCAGATCCTAAGTCTGGCGTGTCTACCAATTTCACCACTCTCGCTAAGCGGGCTTTGGAAAAGGGTTATCCCGTACCATAATAGTATATCGGAAACAGAAGAACGCTGTCAATTATCCGCGTTGCCTCATAAAAAACCTAGCAGTTTGTTGCGCTTCGCGCATGAAATCTGAAAAATCGCCGATCAGGCGATTTTTACCCTGCAAACGCCCAAAGCAGCCCCGAAAATCGTGGTTTTTATGGTTTTTCTGCTAAAAAAGCCATAAAAACCTACAAGTCCCACAGGCTCCTAGGTTTTATTTTGAGGCATTACGGCCCTGTGAGAGAGTTTTAACCGTCGTAGTCCGCAGGAACGAACAACACCGGGCAGTGCGGAAGGAACGGGAAAGCCTCCCCTGGGCTTAATTCTGTCCCACCCGCACAAAGGCGTCCTGGTAACTCATCCTTATCTGCTGGAGCAGGGCCCGGCTTTCCCCCTGGCTGACCGGGCCCACCAGTATACGGTAGGGGAAGGCGGCCTGTTCGCTCACCTGCACCGCCAGAGGCCATCTCCCGTTGATTTTCGCCAGTTCCGTCTTTACCGCGTCGGAATTCCGGGACGCCGCGAGTTGGAGGTAATACTTGCCTGCTTCCAGTTCCCTGATCACAGGAACGGGAAAATTGTTATCTCCCGAAACCGGTGGAGGCGTCCTGGCGGCGAGAGCCGGAAGCGCGGGGGCCGGTGCGGCGGATGCGGGGGGGCGTTCTTCCGTAGGAACCAGGGCGAGGCCGTATTCGCCGCGAGGGGTTCCGGCCCCGGCGTCCGGCGTTTCCGCGGCGGCGGGCGCTTCCCCGGCATAGCCGTCAGCTATGTCCCTCGGTTTGGGTTCCGTGAGATCTTCCCGCTCTGTTGCCGCCGGAGGGTTCCAGGCCAGATCGGGAACGATCTCGGGGGCGGCTTCCCCGGCATAGCCGTCAGCTATGCCCTCCGGTTCGGGCTCCATGAGATCTTCCCGTTCTGTTGCCGCCGGAGGGCTCCAGGCCAGATCAGGAACGATCTCGGGGGCGGCTTCCCGGTCAGGAATGGTTGCTTCCGGAACGGCGGCTATATCCTCCCGATCCGAAGGGGGGATATAGTCATCGGGAAGATCCACGATGGTCAGGTCGTCAATGTCTTCCGCCCTGGTTTGTTCCGGCGCCGGGGCTTCCGCTACAGAACTACCGGCCTCGTCCGCCGGGGGAGCTTCCGGAACCGGCAAGGCCGCCGCCGGAACCGCCGGGGCTTCCGCTACAGAACCGGCGGCCTCGTCCGCCGGGGGAGCTTCCGGAGCCGGCAAAGCCGCCGGGGGAATTTCCGGAACCGGCGGGGCTTCCGCAACGGAAGCGCCGGCGGCTCCGCGGTTGCCTGACACAAAAGCCGAAGGGTCCCGGTCGGGATCTCCCGGACTCGGCAGGGCTTCGCCGAACCGGGAGAAGGCTGCAGGGTCCCCGCTCTGGTTCATCCTGATCCGGCCTATAGTCCGCTCCGGGATGCCGATAACGGCGGCGGCGTCTTTGGAAAGAAGGGCCAAAAGCCCCGGATTCTCCAGGGGAGCCGAAACGACAGCCCGGATGGTTTTACCATTTTCCAGATTGGTTATATCCACCACCGTATTTCGGGGAAAGGCATTGGTCGCCGCATAGTATCCCGTTTCGGGCAGATCCCTGCTCGAGGAACTGGAGGCGGCGCCTTCCCATACCGAGGCATTAGTCAGAGCAACCATGGCCGCGACAATTAACAAGACAGCGCCTATCTTTTTCATACTTTACCTATCCTTAATGTGAGAAATAAGAATCCTGGCCGCTTCACGGGCCCGCTCGTGTTCTTCTTTTCCGTCCCCCTCCCCGCCGGCGGGGAACTTCCCTTCGTAAATCAGCTTCCGGCCGGCCAGGGTGTAAAGCCTTAAGGAAACCACGGAAGGCTTGAAAGTCCCGTTCAGTTCTTTATAGTCCAAAAGGGCCAGAATGAAATAATCCGCTCCCCCTCTGGCGGCTTCGTCAAAATCCTCCCCGGCTTCGCCGGAAAATTCCCCGCCTTGCCCTCTCCCCGCCCTGATGGCGGCAGCGTTGGTAACAATATGGCCGGCGTCAAAAAACACCGCCATGATGCCGTCTTCCCAGAGAGCGGCATAATCCTTCACAACCGTTTCCTGGTTCAGCCCTGTCTCTATTACCAGGATAGAAACCACAGAAGCCTGTAAAGGGAAAGCCAGCAAGCAAAAAAAACCTAAAAAAACCCCCGGTCTTTTTAAATTCATCAAACACCTCTCTTTTCACTATCGGTAAAAACAAAACGCTTATTAAAGAAAAAACGCAACTATTCAGCCGCCTGTAGGAGATAGCGAAAACCAGCGGAATGGGGGAGGGCTTTTAGTACCGGTCTGTATCTGAACTGTGGATAAAACAAAGGAGACGCAAAAACGAATTTAACTACCCACCACACATCGAACCAAAGGTTCGACCTCACGAATGAAGCATGAATTTCAAACAAAAAATCCGTGTTGTCCGTGCCGTTGGTGGTTAAAATCCTTCCGGTCTATGCACATTTTCGACACAGACCGTGTACCAGCTTAAGACGCAGAAAAGCTAAACTTTTTTGGTGATAAAGTCGCTTTTGAGACAGCGGGTACAGATCTTAAGGGTGACCGTAGTGCCTCCCGTTTCGGTTTTGACCTTAAGCAAGTTGGGTTTCCAGGTACGGCGGGTGCGGTTCTTGGCATGGCTCACCGAGTTACCGGTGACAGTGTGTTTTCCGCAAATATCGCAGGTTCTTGACATAGCATCCTTCCTTCCAATTATAATCCGCCCTCAGGGGATAATTCAGTTTGAGAGTCAAATCTTAGCGAAAAACGAAAAAAATGTAAAGCGGAGTCTACTCAGGCAGGGCAACAGCACTTACTTTTTCAACTTCTGAAATCCCCTCAAAACTGCAATAGTTACGAAGAAGAACCTAACCGCCAAGTCGAAGCAGACCTACGGTCTGTTTCGACTTGGCGGTAAAAATTCCTTCAATTTTGGTAATTTCTCAAAACTTGAAAGTAAGTGCTGTTGCCCTGTATGGGCTCCGCCCCCCTCCCCGGGATCTAGCCCAGGAGCCTGTTGCGCTTGTAGGTTTTTGGGCATCCGCGAACCAAAGGTTCGAACGCAGTTTGTAAGGTAAATCGAACCGTAGGTTCGCAATCGCCTGCAAAGCGATTTTTTGAGGTTTTATGCGCGAAGCGCAACAAACTGCTAGGACAAAAAAATTGCGGGGTTTTGCGCTTGCGCATCGCCCCGCTTGGTGTCAGGCCCTTTTGCGTTGCCTTACTGGTGGTGATCCAGAAAGTATGATAGGGCATCAAACAAAGCCATAATTGATGTAAAAGAAAGCTATGTCAAATGCCTTCAAGTGGTTATACAGCTTCTTTGAAAAACAACAGGTCCGACG
>JAISRW010000151.1 GCA_031273405.1 Treponema sp. | reverse complement strand
TCTATCTTTCTCACAAACAGATGAAGAATTCAGGTGTAAATTCTGAATATCGGAGCAAAAGTCCGTGGTGTCCGGGTGGTCTGTGGTTGGTTATAAAAATTCTAAGTAAACGCATATGGGAGCCTTGGGGCGGAGTCTTTATTTGGTCAGAAACCCTGCCAGGGAGGGTATGGAAATGAAATTTCCTACCATGCCGCCTACGCTTGAAAGGAAGAAGACCAGAAGGGACCGGGTAATTCTGTTCCGGTAAATGCCCCTGAGGCTTCCCACATCTTCGGTAATGGATTGGGCGTCGCCTACCCGTGGTTTGCGGAGGCTGGCCTCGGTTACGCCTGAAAAGATGCCCACCCCGATAAAGGGATTGATGGTGGCTATGGGGGCGCCCAGGAAGGAGACCAGAATGGAAAGGGGATGCCCCAAGGCGATGATAGTGCCCAGGGCCGCCAGGGAGCCGTTCCAGAGTACCCAGCGGAGCAGCATGGCCAGGCTGACCTCCGCCCCGGCCCTGAAAAAACCCAGGGCAATGAGGCCGACGATGGCGGCGGGGACAAGCAAGCCGGCGGCCCGGGAAAGAATGCCGGGGGGAGGGATCGCGTCCAGGGCGGAGACGTCGGGGCTTTCTTCCCCGGCGGCCATTCTTTCCAGGTGGCCCCGGAGGCCCTTCATGTGGCCGGCGCCGACAATGGCGATCTGTTTCAGGGTTCCGCCCGCGGAAGTTCCCGGCTTTATGGTTTCTGGGGCGGTATAAATTTTGGCTGCCAGGTAGCGGTCCCTTTCGTCAATGAGGGTCTCCTTAACCGAGGGGAGGTAGCCGGACAATTCGCTCATCATGCCGTCAAGCTCGCTGTTTTTTTTGAGGCTTTCGATTTCTTCGGGGCTCATTTTTTCCGTAGCAAAAGCGCTGGAAACAAGGGAAGCCAGGAGCTTACACTTGCTCCAAAGACCGCAGCGGGCCCAGGCGCGGCGGAGCGTGGTCTGTACCTCTCTGTCGCAGAGGGCATAGGGGATTCCCAGTTCACCGGCGATTTCTACGGCGATCTTCATTTCTTCTCCCGGCTTAACCCCCAGTTCGGCGCCCATGCGGCGCTGAAAACCGGACAGGACCAGATTGGCCATGAGAAGAAAGCCCTTGCCGTCTTTTATGATCTTGGCCATGTCCAGCTTTTCCCAGTTTTCCTGCTGGGACATGGAGTCGTAGCGGCCGGCGTCAAGTTCTACGCAGACCTGGTCCGGCTTTTCTTCCCTGATGGTCCGCCCTACTTCGTTGATGCTTTCCCGGGAAACGTGGGCTGTCCCTATGAGGATTATTTCCCGGTCCCCAAGCCTGATAGTCATTCTCGTGTCATCCATGCCGTGCGATTGTCTCCCTTAAAAAAGCTTCAGGCCCCGTTCTTCAAGCATCCATTCGTTGAGACGCCATTCGGGAATAGCCTGGCGGTCCAGGTCTTTAAATTGAAGAAAATACTTGTCCGCCGTGACTTTGCTGCCCCGTATATCATAATAGAGGGCAAGGTAAAAAACCATCCTGGCCTTATTATCGGGATTTTTTTCCTTTTCCACCATAGTCATCACGCTGTTTTCGCCCGAGTAGACCCGTCCCGAAAGATCATAGTAAAGGCGCATCATATTGTAGTCGATTATATCCCGCTTCATCTTTGACATGACCTGGCTCAAAAACTGCCGGGGGCCCGCGATATTTCCGGCCTTCATCCAGTTTGCCGCGGCCAGAAGGGCGTAGGAATATTCGGCAGGAACCTGGCGGTATACTTCCAGAAAAGCGTCCCGGGCTTCGGCCCACTGACCTCTCTTCATTTTATGCATCCCGATTCCCTCGAAGGCAAAGTAATAATCGGGCTTCAATTTCGCCAGGGTCTCATAATCCTTTTCCGCCCCGTCGTAATCCTTAAGGTCGTCCTTTATCCCGGCAGTATAGGCATAGGCCAAGAATTCACCGGGTTTAAGGCTGACGGCTCGCTCGTATTCTTCCAGAGCCTGTTCCTTCCGGTTGAGGTCTAGCAGCACGTTCCCCCGGTCTATGGCTATCCAGTAATCGCCGCCGTTCAATGCCCTGGCCTTGTCCAGATCCTGGAGGGCCTTCCAGAAATCACCGGTTCCCCGGTAGAGCCGGGCCCGTTCATGCCAGGCCAGGGACGAGCCGGGATAAAGCTCGACTGCCTTGCTGAGGAGGGGCTCGGCGTTTTGGGGAGCCCTGGTCAGCCGGTAAACCCTGGCCCGGCCAAGAAGGGCGTCGAAATTCCCGGGGTCCACTTCGAGGGCCCTGTCAAAGTAAGAAGCGGCGTTTCTGTAGGACCTGGACGAAAGGCTTAAAGCGCCCAGTTCCGTCAGGGCCTCGGCATGGTTTGGATCAGCCTTGATAACCCGTTCCAAAAGGGCTTTCTGTTCCCTTCCCCTGCCCAGGACGCCTTCTATGGTCGAAAGCACAAAGAGCGCTTCCGGGTTGCCGGGCTCCGAAGCGCTGACAGCCGCCGCAATGTTTCTGGCTTCATTGATTTTGCCCGCCGAACTCAGCACCGAGGCTTTGAGGAGTTGGATTCCTGAATCCGCCGCCTCAGCGGGCTCGATGGTGTCGAAGAGGGCAATGGCCTCGCTGTATTTAAATTCCGACAGCAATTCTGATATTTCTGCCAGGATAACCGGGGTTTCTCTTGCCGTACTCTCCGGCGAAGCGGGTTCCTCGGCCCGAACAAGGGTTTTCGGACCAAACGAAAAAACCAAACTGAAAAAGAGAAACGAAAAAAAGCATATCCTGTGTGCCATTACTTTAGTATCGGCAGAAAAAACAGCGTTTTGACCTTTCGGCATGTCTTAAAGGATTAAAATTCTTGTAACTAGCAGTTTGTTGCGCTTCGCGCATGAAACCTCCAAAAATCGCCTGCAAGGCGATTGCGAACCTACGGTTCGATTTACCTTACAAACTGCGTTCGAACCTTTGGTTTGCGGATGCCCCAATAATCGTGGTTTTTGTGACTTTTTTGCTAAAAAAATTCACAAAAACCTACAAGCGCAATCGGACCGAAGGTCCGCGGCTCCTAGGAGTTTGTGGGGCTTTGCCCCAAAATCGTATAAATTTGCAATTTATCGCAAATTTATACCTTGCAAACCGCATAAGGAACCTATTAAGCGGGGATTATGGCGCTGACCGGGGACCGAGGGCTTTCCGATCCGTCCGCGTAAACCGCCGAGACGGAATTCTCTTTTTCCTTCCTTTGTGTCCGCGAACCATCGAACCGAAGGTTCGCGGTTCGATGTGGTTGTTTTTCTTTTCGTGTTTTTCGTGATTAAAAGTAAAACCGTCGGCCCGGGAAGGTTGCGGCTTTCTTCTATTTTGTGCTATATTGTATCATAATATGAGAAGAATTTTGCCCTTCTTTTCCTTTGCGGCGCTGTTTTCTTTCTCCCTCTCCCGCCCCCTGGAAGCGCAAGGGTTTTTCAGCCGTCTTTCCTGGTTCGGCGGCGGTTCCATTCTTTTCTTTCCCGAAGATAACGGGATGCGCTCGGACCCCATGCCCATATTACCCAGCCTCGGTATGGGGGCGGCCTATCCTGTCTATGGCCCGCTGTGGGCGGAACTGACCCTGGATTTTTATTTTACCCATTACGGCTATGACGATACCCTGGGGCGGGCCGTTCCTCTTGCCATAGAAAACCGTTCCGCCCAGGTTTGGGCATTTGTCCTGGGCGCCCAGGCCGCGGGCCGGTTTACCCTCACTCCCCTGATAGATCTCAGGACCTACGGAGGCTTTGCCGCGGATATGCGGCTTGTGCTTCTGGCGGAGGATCTCAACGAAGGGGTTGATGATATTGACGCGATCAGGGCCGAAACCGGCCGGGTGAGAAGTTATTTCTGGGGACGGGGCCGCTGGTTTTTGCCCCTTATCGGTTCGGGGGTAGACTTCAACCTTAATGAAAGGTTTAAACTGGGTATAGATGTACGAATGTGGATTCCCCTTTATAAGCTCTGGACAGACGAGGGCTTTATGAAGATTGACGGCTGGCGTTTTGGAGCCGGCGTGAGGCTAAGCTTTAAATAAAAAAGCTTTCACAAAACTGAAGTTTTGGGAAAGCAACCTTAAATTAAAGGACAGCAGATGATTGGTTTTCTCATAAAGAAGAATTTTTTCGATCTCTGGGATAATCTCTTCAAGGTTGCCCTCATAAACCTGGGGTTTATCGCCTCAGTGGCGATCCCGGTTTTTATCCCCCCCCTGCTCGCTTCGGCCCCAGCCCTTGGGATAATCGTGGTTTTTCTCGGCATTCTCTGGTGTTTTGTCTATCTTTCCGCCGCCAGCCTGTCCCTCAAAACCATTTCGGATTATTCGTCCTTCGGCTTCCATGATTTCCTGGCCAATCTTAAACCGGCCATGCCTTCGGGATTGGCATTAGGGGGCTTTGTTTTTCTTTGTTACATCCTTTCTTCTGTTATTATCCCCTTTTATTTGCAGATGAATTCCATGGTAGGTTTGCTGTTGGCGGCGGTGATCTTCTGGACCCTGGTAGTGGCGTTGCTTTCCTTTCAATTTTTCTTTGCCGTCCGCGCCCGGCTGGATACCAAGCTTTCCAAAATCATAAAAAAATGTTTTATTTTCTTTTTCGACAATCCGGGGTTCTGCATTTTTTCGATTTTAAACAACCTGGTAATGCTGGCCCTTTCGTTGTTTCTTGCCCTCCTTTTCCCCGGCCCGGCTGGAATTCTCCTTTTTCTCGACGAGGCCATGCGCCTG
>JAISRW010000116.1 GCA_031273405.1 Treponema sp. | reverse complement strand
GTTTTTTCGTTCATGGCTAATCGTTATCGGGGTACACAGAGGCCCCGGAAAGCTCGTCCCGGATTTTGAGGAAGTTGGCGTACCTTTCCTCGTGGATCACCCCGGCGTCCACCGCCTCCATGATCTTGCAACCCGGCTCGCCGGCGTGAGAGCAGGAAAGGCCGTAGGTGCACCTACCCGCCAGAGGGGCAAATTCCCGCATGTGATAAATCAGATCTTCCGGGGGAATTTGCTCGGGGAGGAAACGGCGAATCCCCGGCGTATCAACCAAGCGGGTCTTCGGCCCCCTCCCGGAACCGGGGATCTCCAGGAGCGCCGACAGGGTTGTGGTGTGGTTTCCCCGGTCGTATTTTTCGTTCACCGGCTCTGTCCTTATATCCAGATCCGGCGCCATGGCTTTGACAAGGCTCGACTTGCCCACTCCCGACTGGCCTACCAGCACCGAAAATTTGCCGCCTATAAACCGGCGGAATTCTTCCATGCCGAAACCGGTGAGGGCCGAAAGCCTGAATACCGGATAGCCTATGCGCTTAAAATCTTCCAGCCTTTCTTCTGTATCAAGGCGGTCCGGGGAGGAAGAAATCAGATCCCACTTGTTGACCACCAGGGCCGCGGGAATTCCGGCTATATCGGCTTCCAAAAGGCAGCGATCCAGAAACCGGGGCCTGAAGGGCGGGGAAACCGGACTTGAAACGCAGAGGACCAGATCCACGTTAGCCGCCAGAAGCTGGGGGGCCTGGCCCTTCTGGTTGAACCGGGAAAAAGCGTTCTTCCGCTTTTCCAGGGATACGATGAGGCCCTCCTCGACGCGCACCACATCCCCCGGCGCCAGGGGGTTATAGTAACCCCTGGCTTCTTTGAGGATCTTCCCCTTGATCCGGCACTCCTCTTCCCGCTCCTCCCCGCCCGAAGCAAAGCGGAGGGTAAAAATATTCCGGGACCCCCGGATGACAAGGCCCCGCATCAGAATCGCTCCGTTTTAAAACCGAAAAGAGCGGCCGTCTCGTTCCAGCAGCTTTCCAAGGGCCCCTCTCCGGTTACCGCCAGGACGGGCCGGGGAGATTCCCCGCCGCCTTTCCTCCTGAGCCTGCCTTTGTCCAGAAGGGCTTCAACCCGGCGGGAGACCCCTTCTACGGAGCCGTAAATGACTATGTCCCCGTTCCCGGCTTTGCGGAATTCTTCCAGGAGATGGAGAAAATGGGTACAGCCCAAAACCACCGCGTCAACCCCGGCGAGGCGGAATTTTTCGATCCACGGGCCCACCGCCGCGGATCGTTCTTCCTCCTTGGCGGCAAGGTAACGGTGTTCCACGAATTCCACCAGCGCCGGGGCGGCCTCCCCCAGTATCGCGCAATCGGGCCCGTAACGGGCCGCCAGGAGGGCGATATAAGGGTCGGCGATGGTCCGCTCTGTCCCCAGGACTCCCACCCGCCGGGTTTTGCTGGCCAGGACCGCGGGCTTAACCGCCGGCACGGTTCCCACAATGGGAAGGGAAGGGAAATGTTCCCGCAGAAAATCCAGGGCCGAAACCGAGGCGGTGTTGCAGGATAAAACCAGAAGCTTGGGATCGTAGGCGGAGACGAGCCTTTCGGCAAGGGAAAACAAATGGGCGGCAAGCTCTTCTTTCGGTTTGGGCCCGTAAGGGAAGCCGGCCCTGTCGGCGAGGCAGATTACCCTTTCCCGGGGGTTGCGGGAGCAGAAAAACCGGACATAGGGGAGGCTGCCGATACCGGAATCCAGAAAAACCAGGGGACGATCCATGCTGTCAAACACTACTTGAACAAATCGCTAAAAGCCGACCGCGCCGAAGCGGCGCCGTCCCGGGCCTTTTTCGCTCCTGCCGAGGCTTCCCGGAATTTCGGGTTCAGGGCAAACCAGTCGCAGAAAGTCGCCGTCTCCCGGCTTTCGGGATGCTCGGCCTGGGGTTCGGCGCAGTCCCCCCGGGCGCCGGGAAGATAGCGGGAGCAGTGTTTACAAACCCGGAGATCCTTTCCGCAATCGGGACAGCGAAAGGACCGGCCAATAGGTTCCGCGTCTTTTACCGGAGATCCGCAATACCAGCACATAACGTAATCATACAGTAAGAAGCCTGACTACTCAATATTAAAAAGCCGTGCTACACTGTGATCATGTTTAGCATGATACCCTGCGCGGCGGGCTGCGGCAAACCGGCCATAACAGGTTCCGCCTTATGCGCCATTCACTCGGTCGACGCCGGCGCGGAAGCCCGCAGAATCGGGGCGCTCCTCAGCGGCAAAAAAACCGTAAAGGACCTATCCGCCCAAGGCCTGCATTTTGACGGGGTTGATTTTTCAGGCCGCACTTTTTACGGCTGCAATTTTTCGGGGTCTACCTTTTCCGCCTGCTGTTTTTCCGGCGCCCTGATGCGGATGGTTTTTTTCGATTTTTCCACATTGCTGTCCTGTGATTTTTCCAAGGTCGATTTTCAGTTTTTGTCCTTCGCGGGGAGTTCCCTGCGGGAGTGCGGCTTCGAAGGGTCGGAACTGCTCCATGTCAATTTCGGCGGGGCCCTCATAAACGATTGCAGCTTTAATGACAGCAACCTCTACAACAGCCGCTTTATTAACGCCGACATGGCCCGTACCGGTTTTAAAGACTGCAACCTGAAACGGGTCAATTTTATCAAAGCCCGGCAGGACGAAATATCCTTTAAATCCTCCAACACGGCGGAAGCGATTTTTGAACCCGAGGAGATGGAATGAAACGGGAGATAAACCGGGAGATCAAATGAAACTTTTTTTCCATTACTGTACTTTTGGTTTCAGCAACTGTTATGTCCTGGGAACCGACTTTGAAAAAGGCGGGGATAAGCTTCAAAGAGAAGCGGTCATCGTGGACCCGGGCAATATGGACGAGGCGGTGCTTAGTTTTATCGAGGATAATGATTATACCCTCCGGGGCATACTGGTAACCCACGATCACCTCAACCATGTCCACGGGTTGAGAACCCTCAAGCGGATCTACAACGCCCCGATCTACGGGATGAACCCGGTAATACGGGATTATCGCACCATCATGGTGAAGGACGGGGAAACCCTCGGCATAGGGCCCTTTCAGGCTGAAATCATCGGCGTGCCGGGCCACTCGGCGGATTCGGCGGTCTACAAGATCGGCCGCCTCCTTTTTTCAGGGGACGCTTTGAGCGCCGGCATGGTGGGCCGTACCGCCTCAAGCTACGCCGCGGCGAACCAGATTAGCGCCCTGAGGACCAAGATCTTCGCCCTCCCCGGGGACTATGTGGTGCTCCCCGGCCACGGCCCCCCCACAACCTTGGAAGCCGAGCGCCGCTTTAACCGGGGCGTTCAGTTCTTCGAGGAACAGAAAAAAAAGCGCCCCGCCTTCAAAATTGATTCGTATTGAGGGGTTTGATTCGTTGCGAAGGGTACATACCCCGGCCGCTTGCGGCGGAACTAAGGGTATGTACCCTGAGTCAAAATACCTTGTCACTGCTGTCCGGTTTAAATTTTTCCCTAAATTTCAAGAAAAAAGAAGCAAATTTGGGTCATTATGGCCCACTTGTCAAATTATTCTGACACATATTGTATTCAAATCTTAAATTCTATGGAGGGTTGGTCCGGGTTTTATATGAAAAATTTGAAATTTGAGAGAAAATTTAAGGAATTGGACGAATTTTGGAAATAAACCGGACAGCAGTGATACCTTGTGAGAACGACATACCTCGCCGAACCGCGAACCTTCGGTTCGATGGTTCGAGCGCGGTTTGCAAGGTAAATCGAACCGCAGGTTCGCAGCCGCCTGCAAGGCGGTTTTTGGCGGTTTCACGCGCGAAGCGCAACAAACTGCTGGGAGCGGCGGCCCCTGCGGTGGGAACGAATATATTCGACCGGGTTAACGTCCCCAAGACCGTTACCGTCAGGATGCCCTCCGGGGCGACAGGCTACGGTACGGCGCCTGCGGACGCTGCCGCCGGGAACCGGGGCAACGCCGTCCGGGGTAAGGGATGGAACGGCGGCGCCTACGGAGAGGGCGCGAAAACACGGCGGCCACGGCCCGGACGGTTGGGGAATGTTCCCGAATCGCTCGCGGCAAACTGCTGGTTTCCAGGGGGGAGTGAAGAAGGGCCCGCATTATCCGCCCCGCTGTTCCGGCCGCGCCTTGCGCCTTGTTGACTTTTTCGCGGCTTAACCGTAAGGTGCGGTACATGGTCAAGCAAAACCGCTCCGCCGTCCCCGGAAAGGACAAAACCGCGGCCCAGGCCGGAATGCTCGGGAACCGGCTTCTCAAACGCTGGCGGCACCTCAAAAAATGGGCCCGCCGGACCGGGACCGACGCCTTTCGCCTCTACGACAGGGACATACCGGAAATCCCCCTGGCCCTGGATTTCTACGGCGGCGCCGTCGCCGGGGCCCTCTACAAACGGCCCTACGAAAAGGACGAAAAGGAAGAAGAAGCCTGGCTTGACGCCATGGCCGCCGCCGTTTCCGGGGCTTTGGAAATTCCCCGGGAACGCATTTTTATCAAGGAACGGCGGCGCCTTAAGGAACGGCCCCTGGACCAGTACCGCCGGCTGGGGGAGCGGAATTTTATCCGCACCGTGGGCGAAGGGGATCTGCGGTTCAGCGTGAACCTTTCCGATTACCTCGACACCGGCCTCTTTCTGGACCGGCGCAAAATGCGGCACCTTATCCGGGAGGCTTCGGCGGGGAAGCGGGTCCTGAATCTTTTCTGCTATACCGCCGCCTTCTCTGTCTGTGCCGCCGCCGGCGGGGCCGCCTCGGTGGATTCGGTGGACATGTCCCGGACCTACCTGGAATGGGGGGGCCGCAATTTTGCCCTCAACGGCTTTGAAGCCTCCTTTCCGGACGCCGGGACCGCCTCCCCCTGGCGCCTTATCCGCTCCGAGGCGGGAGCTTTTTTGAACCGTGCCGAGAGGACGAAAGAAAAGTGGGACCTCGTCATCCTGGACCCTCCTGCTTTCTCCAACTCCAAGAAGATGGAAGGCGTCCTGGACATAAAGCGGGATCACGGAAAGCTGATACGCCGTTGCCTGGGCCTCCTCGGGGGAGGCGGCGTTCTCTGGTTCAGCGTCAACGCCCGGGGTTTCCGCCTGGAGGAAATACCGGGGGTACAGGCGGTAAACAGGGAAAAGGAGCTTGAGGACGAGGATTTTAAGGGAAGAAAGCTGCCGGCCTGCTGGACCTTTCAGTGAGCCTGGCAGTTTGTTGCGCTTCACGCATAAAACCTCAAAAAACGCCTTCTGATCATACGGTAAGACCCCGCGGCGGCAGACAATTGAGGCAGTTCCAAAATGTCAGATTTTGGAACTGCAACCTTAGATTTAGGAGAAAAAGCGGGCTTTTGACCGCTTTTTCCAAGAGCCGGGCCAAAACTAACCGAGTTTTGGAACCGGC
>JAISRW010000095.1 GCA_031273405.1 Treponema sp. | reverse complement strand
GCGCTTATCAGGATACCTGCCTGAAAGATCCGTGACGCCTCCTCTATTTTTGCCGCCTTTGGTATTAAAAACTCCCCAAAACCTTAAAAAACTTATAGATGGACATAGAAAATCCAGGTACTTTTGAAGCAGGTAAAAAACATTTAAAAATAAAGCTTTCCCAAAACTTCAGTTTTGGGAAAGCGGCGAGTAAACGTTACCGGGCCCCTCACCAAGGGGCTCCGCCCCTTTCGCTCCAATCGGCTCCCTTTCGGGGCTGAAAGCCCCTTCATTCCGCCGACTGCGCCGCGGCGGCGGCGGCGCTGCCCCCCCATGAGGCCTGGGTAGTTACCAAAGCCGCTCATCCGAAGGGCCGCCGGAAGCGGAACGCGGCCTGGTTTTTAATCCCCCCAAACCCCCATAACGTACACAAAGGCGTTATACGCGCCGTGGGCCCAGGCTATGCCGTGGAGGGCCCCGTAGCGCTCGAAAAGGGCCGCAAGGACGGCGCCGGCCAATACCGCGTTGGCAATCCCCCAAGGGCCTTCGTATAGATGGCAAACCGCGAACAGCGCCGTGGAAAAGACGATTCTGATCATGACGCCCGTCCAGGCAAACGTAATTTTTGTCATTTTTTTGAGAAGATAGCAGCGGAAATAGCTTTCTTCCAGGTAGCCCGTGCCGATACATGAAAGAGCCATCACGATCCAGCCGGGAACCGAGGCCGGCGCTTCTATTTTGGGAAGCGGAGAAGGGGCCGGAAAGAAGGAAATCAGAAAGGAAAGGATCAAGCCTATGGCGACAAGGGCGGGAAAACCGATAATAAAGGAATAAACGTCGTTTTTGCCCGGTTTTTCACCGGCAAGAGAAGCCGTGCCGGAGTTTTTCAGAACGAGATACCACAAGAGGGCCAGGGACGGCGCCGTATAGGTAAGGGTGCGGCTTAGTTCCCCCAAAACCGAAAAGGGGATGCCCGCGGGAAGCGGCTCCGCCCCCCAGGGAGAAAAGGTTCCGGGGAAGAACAGGACAAAATAGAGGATGAGGGGTTCAAGCAGCAATGACGCGGTTTCCTCCTTTTGACAGACCCGAAAGCCTATAGTAGGATTAATAGCGGGGCCTTCCCCGCTGTAACAGGCTCCGAGGGTATACTGTTTATATTGCAGAGGCCGAAATCAGCCGGGTTTTGGGAACGCCCCGGTAGTATACTATATAATAGGCGTACCATTTAATAAATAGGTAAAGGGGCAATGTTTCTTTCGACACTGGTTATTATTATTGCTGTTTTAGGAGTTACCTTGTTGGTCCTTTCGCGTTCGGACAAAGAAAAATCCGCCTCCTGGTTTCGGTTTTACGCCAAAGGGAAAGAGGCGGGGTTTTCTTTCAAAGAGATTGAAATGCTCCGGTCCCTGGCGGTAAAATCGGGCCTGGAGGATCCGCTCTCTCTTTTCTACTCCCAGAACCAGCTTGATCTGTGTATACGCGCTATGGTGAGGGGTATGCGCCTTTCAGGGGGCGGCGACGAGCAGGGATCACAGGACTTTCTTTCCAGGCTGTACGATTACCGTCAACAGATAGCGATAGATGAGCCGGAGGTCAAAAACGACATCTCCGATTCCCGTCAGATCGGCGGCGGACAGGCCCTCAGGGTTTTGGTTCCCGGTTCGGGGGTCTATAAATCCCGGGTGATTAAAAACACGAACCAGTATATAACCATTTCCCGGCCCTCCGGCAATACGCCTGCTTCGGGAACCCTTTCGTGGGGGGGGCTGAAAATATCCGTTTATTTCTGGCGCGAGGATGACGCCGGCTATGTGTTTGATTCCGAAGTCCTGGACGAGGTGTATTCCAAAGGCCTGGCATCCCTTAAAATCGCCCATGCCGAAACGCTTTTCAGGACCCAGGAACGCAAATCCGTGAGGGTAAAGATCCATAAATCCGCTTTCCTCTATCTCCTTGCCGACGACGAGGAAGCGGACAAGCTTGAGGTTAATCCGGGGCTTAAGTGTTTTCTGGAGGATCTTTCGGACACGGGCTGCGCGGTTACCGTCGGGGGGAAGGCGGAAAACGGCCTGAGGATAAAGGTGCAGTTTGCCATGAACAATGCCCCCATTGTCATGGGCGGGACGGTCCGCCATGCGGAATATACGGAAGAGGACAACCGCTCCCTCCTGCATATCGAGGCGGATCCCCTTCCGACAGAAATCAGGAACCATATTCTGGGGGAAGTTTTCGGCATGCTGCCTGAAAAAGAGGAAGATCTTCCCTTCAGGCTTTTGGACGAAGAGGCCTCCGGCATGGTTCTCGCGGAGGACAGGGCGGTCGAGAGCGCCGGAGAAGCGCTTTAAAACAGGGAATTATACAGGGCTTTCCCGAAACTTCAGGTGCGGGATAAGCTCTACAGGGAGCGTATTAAACATGAAACCGTTAAAGCCGCGAATTATGGTTACTTTGGCCGTCCTGGCGGGGTTGAGCCTCTATCCGGCGGGGCTTTTCCCCCAGGACGCCATACTGGTTTCGTACAAACGGAATTTTCTCAGGACCGATCTGGCCGGCAAGGCCGGAGTCCTCATGGACGCCGCGATTGACGACCGCTCTTCCGAATTTATCGGTTCCCTCTATGCCTTTGCCCTCGAATTCGTCCTGGACGGCGGGGAGTTCCTGCGGGACGATCCCGACATGATCGCCCTGGCGGGCATTGCCGCCAGAGGGGCCGGAGAGGCGGGGCACAAACCCTCCGCGGAAACGCTCTGGCAAATATTTGCCCTCTACCAGGATTCTTATTCCCGGGTGGAGATTTTCCGGGCTCTGGCTGCACTGGGCAAGGGCAATGCCGGCATGGTGGAAAAATTAAACCGGTACCTTGCGGATCAGGTCGGCTATTACCGCTCCGGCATGATCCCCGATTACCCCACTCTGCGGGCCTGCGTTGCCGCCCTGGCCTCCATAGGGGACGATTCCACCTACCCGGTGCTTTTTTCCGCCATCCTCGCTGCTTACCCCGGTTCCCTTGACGGGGAGATAACCGAAGCCATGCAAACAATCGAAGGCGATTATCTCCGCTTTCTTATGGAGATTATCCGGAAGAACAGCCCGGCGGAAAAACTCACCGCCTTTAGGCTTGGCGCCGGAAATCCCCAATTTTCCCCTGCCGAAAGAGGAGAGCTGGCGGAGGCGGCCCTTGAGGTTTCCCTCGATTTTGTCCCCGGCGAGAGCGGGACCGGCAGCCCTTCCGACCCCGGATGGGCCGCGGCTTCTTCCCTGCGTTACGAATCGGTGATCGTCCTGACCGAACTCAAATGGATCAAGGCAAACCCGCTGGCGATTCGGAACTTTTACCAGGTCCAGACCGATTTCGGCAGCGCCGCGGCTCCCAGAGAGAGGCTTCTGGAGGCCGTAGCCTGCCTGGGGGTCATGGAGAATTCCGAGGCCGCCCAGGTTCTGGCCCTTCAACTGGGTTATATCAATTCCCAGACAGAACGGGGCGGTGAATTTGACGAAGACCTGATTCTGGCCCTTATCCGCGCCCTGGGTGAAATAGGGGATAAGGTTGCTTTTGATTATCTGCTTTATATAGGATACATAAACTACCCCGAACGGATCCAGGCCGCGGCAAGGGAATCATTGAACAGGCTCAAATGGTAGGATCAGAAAAGACAACTCCTCCGGTGTTTGCGGCTCTTGGGGCCGCCGCTTCTTATTACGCCTATCCTCTTCTGTTTTCTTCGGGCGGCTTTCCGCTTTTAGGCGTACTTCTTGTCCTCATCGTCCTCCTCTCCTTTGGCGGGGTGTTGTCGGTGAGCCCCTTTGCGTTCCAGGGAGAGCCCTCCGGGGGCAGGCGGAGCATGCCTTCCTTTCCGGGGGTTTCGCTGCTTCTTCTGGCCTCCGCCGCCCTGGGTTTTTCCCTGGGCCTGGCCGCGAGGAAGCAGGTTCCCGGCCCCCCAACCGCCGGCCTTCCCCGGGAAAGGATCACCGCCCTTACGGGGAGGCTCGCCGAAGACCCCAGGGCCTACAACGACAGCCGGGGAATAGGCTCGATGGATCTCTCCGCCGTTGCGGGATACGGGGGGGTGCGGGCTTCGGCAAAAGGCAGGGTTTCGGTGTTTTTCCCCGCCGAGGCCCTTTCTTCCCTCAAGGAATTCGGCCGGGGCTGCGAAATTTACACCGAAGGAACCATGGCCGGCTGGAAGGGGGGGATGCTTTTCAGGGCTTCGTCGGTACATGTGCTAAAACCCGCTTCCCCCCTGGAGCAGGTCCGCACCAATTTCCGTCTGGCCCTGGTTAAAAAATTCGACGGCCCGGTTTGGGGCCCCCTGGCTTCGGCCCTCCTGCTGGGGATACGGGAAGACCTGGATACGGACTTGTCGGAGGGTTTCAGGAATTCCGGCTGCTCCCACGTGCTTGCCCTTTCGGGAATGCACCTGGCCCTGCTCACGGGGCTCATCGCCTTTTTCCTCCGCCGTCTTCTGGGAATCCGGGCGGCTTCGGCTGCCGGGGGGATCTTCGTCCTGGGCTATGTATTTCTTGCCGGAGCCCAGCCTTCCCTGGTACGTTCGGCGATTATGTATTTTTTGGGCCTCTTTTCCCTCCTCATGTTTTTTAAAAACCGGCTCCTCTCCACCCTGAGCCTGTCTTTTATCATACAGATTATCTTTCAAAGCGAGGCTGGGCTCTCCCTGTCTTTTATTTTGTCCTACCTCGCCCTGGCCGGCATACTCTGGACAGGCGAAGATATACGCTTCCTCCTGCGGGGGAAGATCCCCGGCCTCATAGGGGGAAGCCTTTCGGCCTCCCTGGGGGCTTTTGCCGCCACCGCGGCGGCGTGCTCCTTCTTTTTCGGTATTTTGCGTCCCGTCGGTATTATCGCCTCCCTTTTTATCGTGCCTCCGGCGTCTCTCTTTACGGTTATAGCCCTCCTCGCCCTGGTCGTTTCTTTTGTTCTGCCGCCCCTTTTCGCGCCCCTGGACTTCGTCCTGACCTTCCTGTACCGGACCCTGGAATTTTCCGTCAATCTTGCGGGAAAGGTTCCGGGGCTGGATGCGCCCTATCCCGGACCGGTCCTGGCCGCTTCCGTTCTGGCCGCCCTCCTGGTCTTTGGGTTAAAGCGCCTGGACCTTCGGTACAGGAAAGGCTTTGTCCCCTTTGGTTAACTACGATTCCCCCAGGGAACTCCGGGCCTTTCTGGAAGAAAGGGGGCTTGGAATGCGCAAGAAATTCGGCCAAAATTTTCTGGTTAATCCCGGCGCCAGGGAGGAACTTTTGGAAGCCCTGGAAATAAAGGCCGGGGACGAGGTGTGGGAAATCGGCCCCGGCCTTGGGGCCATGACCAGGGGCCTTTTGCAAAGGGGAGGGAAGCTCACGGCCTTTGAGATAGATCCCGGTTTCTGCGGGGTTTTGAGAGGGCTTTTCGGGGAATCCGAAAACTTCCGCCTCATTGAGGGGGACGCCCTTAAAACCTGGCCCCACGCGGGGGGCGGCGGCGAAGAGGAGCTCTACCTCCTGGGGAACCTGCCCTACAACGCGGGGGCCGCCATTTTGGGGGATTTTATCGAAAAGGGCAGGTTCTTTAAGCGGATAGTGGTAACGGTTCAAAAGGAAGCGGCCGCCAGAATGGCCGCCAAACCCGGCTCCGGGGATTATTCTTCTTTTTCGGTGCTCTGCGCCTCGGTATACGATCTTAAGCCTCTAAGGGTGATTAAAGGCGCCTCCTTTTATCCTGTCCCCAGGGTGGACTCCCGGGGCGTGAGGCTGGATCTTTTGCCTCCGGGAGAGCGGGTAAAGCCGCCCGTCTTTTACCCCCTGGTGAGGGCTCTTTTTTCTTCCCGCAGGAAGACCATCAAGAACTCTTTATCGGCCTTTATGTATTCCGGTATAATCGGAGGGAAGCCGGGAGGAGAGGCCCCTGAGATTTTAAGGCTCTCGGGATTGTCCGGGGAGCGGAGGCCCGAAACCCTTAGTATCGAAGAGTTTACGCTCCTGGCGGAAATGCTGGAGGTTTTTATCCGTGGAACCTGATATTGCCGGGGCCGATATAGCCGGCTCTCTTGCCCGGCTGGAAGAGAGAATCCTGGCGGCCTGCCTTCGCTGCGGCAGGAAGCGGGAAGAAGTCAGCCTCATGGGGGTGAGTAAATTTCATCCCCTGGAGGCGGTGGAAGAAGCCTGGAAAGCCGGCGTCACCCTCTTCGGGGAAAGCCGCGTCAGGGAGGGGGCGGAGAAATTCGCCGCCTTTAGGGAAAAGCATCCCGAAGGTCCGTCGGAAGGTCCGTCGGACTTTCCGATAAAAGTTCATCTTATAGGCTCCCTCCAGCGGAACAAGGCAAAAGCCGCGGCTTCTTTTTTTGACTGCATCCAGTCGGTGGACAGGGAATCCCTGATAGAGGAACTGGGGAAAATAAGCTCCCAAAGCAGCCCCGAAAATCGAAGCGAAGGCCCGCGGCTGCCGGACGGCTTGATTTCGGGGCGGAAACAGCCTTTAATGATCCTGTTGGAATTTCATACCGGAGAAGAATCCAAGGCCGGGTTTCCCGATTTGGACAGCCTTTTCCGGGGGGCCGAAAAGGCCCTTTCCTGGCCCGGCTTAAAACCGGCGGGGCTTATGACCATGGCGCCCTTTACCGGCTATACCGCCGCGGTCCGCGCCTCGTTCAGAGCCCTCGCCAAGGCCCGGGGGGAGTTGGAAAAGCGCTTCGGCCCGGTTTGGTCCTGCCTCTCCATGGGGATGACCGGGGATTTTGAAACCGCCATTGAGGAGGGTTCTACGCTGATACGGATTGGAACCGCCATTTTTGGAGAACGCCGTCTATGAAAAAAGTATTTGTTTGCCTGTTTTTTCTCAGCGTTTTTTCTTCTTTGAGCGCCCAGGACCAATCAACTCTTCCGGCTACCCAGTTTGATACTTCCGGATTTCCCCAGTGGGCAAAGGATCTGCGCCGGGGCGAAATAGTTGCCTTTGGCTCTTTTCCTTTCGCGTTTTTTTTCGCCACCATTTCCATGGATCTTTACCGCAGCGCCAGTCACGGCTGGGACAGGCGCTACGCACCCTGGCCCGTTAAACCCGCCGGATCCATAGATATGACCAAGGATGAACAGATTCTTACCCTGAGCCTCGCGGCCGGCGGGGCGGTACTCATTGCCCTCACGGACTACGCCATAGTCCGCTACAAACGAAGCAAGGCGGACAAGCGATCCCGGGAACTCCCGGCGGGAACTCCCATAATCATCCGCAAGCCCCTCGGCGAGGAGGCCGGACCGGCTGCGGGAGAGACCGAGGAAGACGGCTGATGCCTTCCTGTTTCCGCATTGTAGAGGAGGATATACCGCCGCTGCTCAGGCTGGATCGCTATGTGGCGGAATATTTACAAGTTCTCAGCCGTTCCCAGATCAAGGTCCGCCGCCTCCGCGCTTCCCTGAACGGGAAAGAAGTGAAGATTTCCCGGATTCTCAAGGGAGGGGATAAACTTGAACTCCGCTGGGAAGACGAGCCGGAGACGGAGCTTATCCCCGAGGATATTCCCCTGGATATACTTTATGAGGATCCCCGGACGGTGGTTGTAAACAAGGCCCAGGGCATGGTGGTCCATCCCGGCGCGGGGAACCGGCGCGGGACATTAGCCAATGCCCTGCTTTTCCGCCGCCGGAGCCGGGAGCCCCAGTCAACCGGCACGGGTCTCGGCCTCCGGCCCGGAATTGTCCACCGTCTTGATAAAGACACCTCGGGCGTCATGATTGCCGCCTACGATGACGAGGCGCTTGTCTTTCTGGCCGGCCAGTTCAAGAACGGAAGCGTCCGCAAGAGTTACGCGGCTCTGGTAGCCGGAACTCCCAGGGAAAGCTCAGGCCGCATAGAGTGCCGCATAGCCCGGGACCCCAGGGACAGGAAAAAGTTTGCCCCGTCCTTCGAGCAGGGAAAGGGCAAGCCCAGCCTGACCCTCTACAGGGTGGTCCGTTCCTGGGGAACCTATTCCCTTCTCCTCTTGAGGCCCAGGACAGGACGCACCCATCAGATCCGGGTCCATCTGCGCAGCCTGGGCCATCCCGTATTGGGGGACCCGCTTTATGGAAGACCCGATCCCCGTTTCCCCGGGGCGACCCTCATGCTCCACGCTAAAAGCCTTTCGATCTTGCTGCCCGGCCGCAGGGAAGCGAAAACCTTTAAAACCTCCCTTCCTTCCCGCTTCCGGGAAATCATGGAGGCCCTGAATTCCCGGCCCTGATCCGGGCGTCATCGCCCTTGCGCTGCCCCAGGATCTTTCAAGCCCCTGCGTTCTTGTGGAAGCCGAGGATTATCTCGCGGCCTATAAGCCCCCGGCCATGCACACCGCCCCTCTTGCGGGCCGCTCCGGCGAAAACCTTGCCGCCTGGGTCGCCGCGCTTTTCCCGGAGATTTCAGCGGTTCAGGGCCGGAGGGAAGGGGACGGGGGGCTGATACACCGCCTGGACTACGAAACCCAGGGCCTGGTGCTTTTCGCGAGAACCCGGCGGGGCATGGATTCCCTCCTGGCCCAGCAGGAAAAGGGAAAAATAATTAAGGAATACAGCGCCCTCGTCTCGAACCCCGGAAAGATCCTCCCCGGATTTCCCCCGCCTCCCCCGGCGCTTTTGGCGGGCCCCTTCCCCCGGCTCGTGGAGAGCCCCTTCCGCGCCTGGGGGCCAGGCCGAAAGGCGGTTCGTCCCGCCTTCCCCGGCACAGACCGGAAGCTTGCCTTTGACCGGGGAAGCCCCTACTCCACCAGGATTCTCGAATGGCGGGAAGAGTCCGGCTCCGCCGCCGCGCCAAAGGGACTCGTCTCTTGCCGGGCCGCTATCAGCCGGGGCTTCCGCCACCAGATTCGCTGCCACCTAGCCTGGCTCGGCTTTCCCATACTGAACGACTCCCTCTACGGCGGGGTCCGGGCCGGGGAGGGGGTTCTGGCGCTGAGGGCCTGCTCCCTTTCCTTTGAAGATCCCCTTGACGGGGCCAGGCGTTTGTTGCGCTTCGCGCATGAAAAAGGGTATGTACCCTGCGTCAGCAATTTTACTTCTACTTTAGGTTAATCACGAAAAGCACGAAAATATTGTTCCTAGATTCTGTCCCAAAACCTCAGTTTTGGGACAGAATCTTGCCCCGAGGTATGTTGATTTCGTTTTTTTTAGCAGCTTCCCAACTACGGTTCGATGCACCCTAATCCCATATTCATCATAGACCATGCCGGCGGTTTCTTGCTGTGTATGATAGTTGTCCGTTTCAATTTTCTCTATAATGAGCTCTTCGGTATCTTTCAATTTTCCCTTGCCGCCGCCTCCGCCGGCATGAAACAAACCTTCATCCGCGTTACCGTCTTTTATTTTTTTCCGCAATTCACGGACGCTTCTGTCGCATAGGCCCGTCAATTCGGTTACCCTGCCATTAGGGACGCCGACAGCTATAAGAACAATGCCGACAAGTCTTTTCGCCGAAGTTTCCGTCATCAGGTTCCGTAAAAAACTTATAATTTTCCCGATCATCCGGACCGCGGCATCGTGATCAAACTGTCCGTTTTTATCGGCAGTTGTACTCTTCCTGTTTTGTATCATTACACAACCCCCCTCATATGATTCTAATCACACAATATCATAATAATCCTCTTAGAGTTCGGCATCATTGGCAAATGTTCTACATCATTGGTATAGAAATAATTATAAACTTTTTTCCGCTGCCAATGGTGATTTTCCAATAGTCTACCGCTTTTGAAAACGGCGGGTTTGTGTACACTATATCCGCCTCTTCATTAAGTATTTCAAAGACAGAGGGTCGTCGAAACTGCCCGTATAGCCTTTTAGATATTCTTTTTTCCCTATTTCGTGAAAACCGTCTTTTGTAAATATATATCCTTTGGTGCCTTGGTTAAACAAATCGACCGGGCCGCTGTAATGGGTGCATATCAGCTTTTTTATCCAAGTTCCTTGAAATTTTGTAAAAAATACAATGGAAACGCGAAAGTGTTTTTTTTCGTTATCATCAATCGCGTCATCGCAGTTGCAGAAAACCGTTTTTTTTTCCAGATTTTTTTATCATACATCAACAGTTTTTTTCAACATCCTCGTATCGGGTATAAAACTCGTCATTATTTACTTTTTGCGCCTTTTGCAATATTTCCTTTCGGGAAATTCCACGCTCATTAAGAGACGGCGTTGTTTTCTTTACTATTTTTACGATTTCCTTTTTTTCTTCAGTTTTGATAAATATTTTTTTGACAAACAGAGTATGGGTTTGTATAAATGTTACATAAAGCTTAAACAGGGCGGAATTGTGAAAATATATTTCCCTGCTTTTTTCTTCCCTAAGGGCACTATACTTTTTTTAAATCATTGTCTACCTTTGACATATTCTTCACTTCGCAGGCGAATAAATACTGGTAAACTGTTTCTTTGGATTTTCCTGTCATATTGTTATATTCTTTCAAGCGGCGTTCAAGGTCATTTGTCTTTCCGATTTTGCATTTTATAGTTTTTTTTGACAATTGAACGATATAAATGTATTGTTTTCCATTTTTTAAGCTCCTATAATAATTCTAATCCATTGAGCCTTTCCCAAAACCCCTGTTCAAAGGAGGAAATGCATAAGCGTCCGCAGGGCGGCGAGGCAGGTAACGGCGGCGAATAACACGAAGGATACTTTGGAGTGTCCCTTCACATAGAGCTTGCCAGGGAGAAGCC
>JAISRW010000074.1 GCA_031273405.1 Treponema sp. | reverse complement strand
AGTTCAGGAAATTTGGGATGATTGTAGTTGCCCACCTGGCTGCGGACCACTTTCGCGTTTTTACAGCCTGAATAGAAAAGGAACTGCTCTATCTGGTGGCTGCCAATGTCGCAGAGTATACCGCCGTATTGGGCTTTCTTAAAAAACCAGGCCGGCCGGCTTTTGGGGTCTCCGATACGGTGGGGGCCCATGCCGAGAACCTGGATAACCTTTCCTATGGCGCCCTGGGCGACAAGCTCGCCGGCGTAGACGGCGCTTTCCACATGGAGCCGCTCGCTAAAGTAGCACATGTATTTCTTTTTTGTTTTTTTGACCATAGCCTTGGCCGCCTTGAGCTGTTCAAGGCTTGTCAGGGGGGCCTTGTCGGTAAAATAATCCTTGCCCGCGGTCAAAACCCTGAGCCCCAGGGAGCAGCGTTCCGAGGTTATCGCCGCGCCGGCCACAAGCTTTACCTGGGGATCCGACAGCAGTTCCTCTTCGGAACGGGCCTTTTTGACCTGGGGGAATTTTTCCATAAAGGTCTTCACCTTTTTGGGATCCTTGTCGTAGACCCATTTAAGATCCGCCCCCGCTTCGATCAGGCCGTTACACATGCCGTATATGTGACCGTGGTCGAGGGCGGCCGCCGCAAAGGTAAATTCCCCTTTCTTAACAACAGGATCGGGTTTTCCTTTGGGAGCATAGTTCATTCCTTCAGACGCTTTTGCCATATTGACTCTCCTCAAAGACATTATAATGATTTATACTATTCATTACTATTCATAGAATAGTCATAGATATAGAAGGAGAAAAGATATGTCGTTCAGGAAGGATTTTGTATGGGGAGGCGCCAGCGCTTCTTATCAGGTTGAGGGGGCGGTAAACGAAGACGGCCGCCTTCCTTCGGTATGGGACATGTTCTGCAAGGAACCGGGGCGTATTCTCAACAACGCCTCGGGAGACACGGCCTGCGACCATTACCACCGTTACCAGGAAGACGTGGACATCATGAAGGAACTGGGCTACCGGGCCTACCGTTTTTCCATCGCCTGGCCCAGGGTGATTCCCGAAGGCGCCGGCGCGGTAAACGGGAAGGGCCTGGATTTTTACGACCGCCTGGTGGACAGCCTCCTCAAGGCCGGGATCACCCCCTACGCCACCCTCTTCCACTGGGATTATCCCTACGCCCTTTTCCGCGAAGGCGGCTGGATGAACCCCAAAAGCCCCCAGTGGTTTTCCGATTATACCGCCGCCGTGGCAAAGCGCCTGGGGGACAGGTTGAAACACTACTTTACCCTGAACGAACCCCAATGCTTCATCGGGCTTTCGTATGACGAGACCGAACACGCCCCGGGGATTCACTTCCCCATCTGGGACACCCTCCTCATGGCCCACAATGTGCTGCTGGCCCACGGCAGGGCGGTACAGACCCTGCGGGCCCTCGTGCCGGACGTAAAAATAGGCTGGGCCCCCACAGGAAGCGCCGATTACCCCGTCAGCGACAATCCCATGGACAGGGAGGCGGCCAGAAAAGCCTACTTTGCCCTGGAGGACAGGCCCTTCTGGTGCGTGGCCCTCTGGAACGACCCGGTCTTTTTGGGGAAATACCCCGACGAGCTTTTTTCCAAATACGGGCAGTACATGCCCAAAATCGGCCCCGAGGACATGAAGATCATCTCGGAAAAGCTTGATTTTCTGGGGCAGAACGTTTACAACGGCGCCCCGGTACGCTGCGACGGGAAAGGCGGCTATGAGTATGTTCAGCGGAACCAGGGCTACAGCTTTACCGGCGCCAAATGGCCGGTTACCCCCGAATCCCTGTATTGGGCGCCCACCTTTTTGTGGGAACGCTACAAGACCCCCGTCTACATCACCGAAAACGGCCTCTCCTGCCACGATGTGGTTTCCCTGGACGGCAAGGTTCACGACCCCAACCGCGTGGACTTCCTGAACCGTTACCTCCTTTGCCTGCGCAAGGCCGCCGAGGACGGCGCGGACATCCTGGGTTACTTTCACTGGTGCGTCACCGATAACTTTGAATGGGCCAAGGGCTATACCGACCGCTTCGGCATGGTCTACTGCGATTACCAGACCCAGCGGCGGATCATCAAGGATTCGGGCTTTTGGTACCGGGATGTGATCGCGGCCAACGGGGAGAACCTGTAGGAACATGGGGGCATTTTTTTGAAATGCCCCCTTTTTGCTTATTGACATACCCAAACAGGCAGGATTATTCTTAATAATATACATTTTTTCTTAAAATAGAAACAAAGCGGTCTCGCTATATTGGTTAGCCGAAGGGCTGTTTTGTTTTCGTTTTGGTCCTTATTTATAGAAAAATTGAGGAAAAAAAGGTGGCAGTTCCGAATTTTCAAAGCAACATATCCTTATCCCAGGGAAATCATATCTACCTGGAACGCCCCCAGATAGACAGCCTGTTGGAAACGGCGGTGCAAAACCCAGTGGTCATTGTCTGCGCCGGGGCGGGCTACGGGAAAACCCAGGCGGTTTATTCTTTTGTCCGCAAATACAAGGTTCTTACCAGTTGGATGCAGCTTTCGGAGCGGGATAATATCGGCGAGCGTTTCTGGGAAAATTTCACCGCCACCGTTACCCTGGTGAACAAAAGGGCCGCAGCCAAGCTGGCGAAGATAGAATTTCCCGATACGGACCGGCAGTTTGAGCGCTACCTCACCATCCCCGAAGTGGGAGCCCGGAAGGACGGCAGGGTGATCTTTGTCTACGACGATTTCCACCTTATTAACGACAAGTCGGTTCTGCGGTTCATGGAGCGTTCCATTACCTCCCCCTTCCCCAACATCACCTCTATACTGATTTCCCGCTCCGAGCCGTCCATCAACCTGGTAAAACTCCTCTCCAAGGGGCTTTTGGGGCGGATCACCGAAGAGGATCTCCGGTTCAGCCGGGAAGAGATGTCGGAGTATTTCCTGCTCCAGAATATCAAACCTTCGCCCCATGCTGTCTCCTCAATTTATCACGATACCGAAGGCTGGGCCTTTGCCATACATCTGGCGGGCTTGTCCCTGAAAAACGCCCCTTCCGGCGCGGACTATGTGCCCCACGCCATGCGGTCGAACATTTTCCGCCTCATAGAAAGCGAGATCATGGCGGCCATATCCCCGGACCTGCGGCAATTCCTCATCAAACTGTCCCTCATTGAACAGTTATCGTCGGAACTGCTCCGGGAAATCGCCGGAGACAAACCGCTCATCGAAGAGATGGAGCAGATCATTTCCTTTATCCGCTTTGATACCTACCTCAACACCTACCATATCCACCATCTGCTGCTGGAATATCTTAGCGGAAGACAAGGCGAACTGGATGAAGAAGAAAAGCGGCAGGTCTACGAAAAGGCCGCCGAATGGTGCGCCCAAAACAACCAAAAACTCGACGCCATCAGCTACTATGAAAAATCGGGGAACTATGACCAG
>JAISRW010000036.1 GCA_031273405.1 Treponema sp. | reverse complement strand
TGACCGGCCACCCGGTAAATACTAATGGGGCTTGTACTGGTGGCGCTTATGGAGGGCGAAAGGGCGGCGTTATTCCGGGCAGTACCTCCCAAACGCCCAAAAAGCCCTCCCACTCGATGCGTATCGCCTGACCCTGTGTTGACGTTTCCGATTATGGCTCCCGAGGCGTAACAATTCTCAATTGTTTTGCTGCCGCCGCTCTCTACATCGCCTATGAATCCGCCGACATAATATCCAGTAGCATGGGTAGTTGCCACAACGGTAACATCCCCGGAGGCATAGCTGTTGGTTATGGTGATCGTAGCACTGCTTTTGATTTGTCCCGCAAACCCGCCAACGAATAAATAGGTATTGAAATAGCTCCTGGACGTATAGGTAACATTGACATTGCCTGTGGAATAACATTCATCAATAGTGATATTCGAATTATTCCCGGCGCTCCCCAATAAGCCGCCGACGGCGCCATTCATTTCGTTATATAATAATTGGGCGGTAAAATCCACATTCACGGCGCAGCGGTATAGTCTGCTGTTCCCGCCGTTCCCGTCAAGCCTTCCCACCAGTCCGCTCCATGCGTTTCCGTCAACGGCACTGTTTCTGGAAACCACTATGCTCCCCGTAACGGTAATGTTCTCCAGGGTAGTGCCTTTTGCTACTCCCACCACCCCGCCGGCATTTTCTTGCGTGGTCGCAACCGGATTGTCTTCGTCACCCAGCACGATATTCAGATTTTTAATGGTCGCACCGTCGGTGTTTCCGAAAAGACCCACCGCCGTGGCGGAAGAATCAAAGGTAACGGTATAGCCCTTGCCGTCGAAGGTGCCGGTAAAGGGGGCGCCGGAAGAGCCGATGGGGGTCCATTCGCCGTCTATGACCATATTCGAGGTGAGCTCATAATCCTTGTCCAGGGGGAAAAGCTCGGGGTCGCTTCCGATTTGATCCAAACCGGGGATCCCCTGAACCACCGTTACGGTGTAGGTCTGCTGGGAACCGTCCGCAGCGGTGACGGTGTAGGTTACCGGATTATGTTCCGGATCGCTGAAATCACCGGGTGTCCCCGCCTGCGGGCTGACCGATGCCGGGGGGGAAACGATAATATTGGGAATCAGGCTGGTGAGGTCTACTCCAAAGGGCGGCACGGTAACGGTAATCGTTTTGGCGCCTTCGTTTATGCTCCCCGAATTGTCTTGAACCTCGCCGCCTACTCCGTATTTTTTCCCTTTGATGGTGAAGTAGAAGTCCGTAATCTCGTTGGCGGCGGGGTTTAAGCCCCGGTATATGGTAACGGGATATTCTTGCCGCCATGCCGGTTGTTCCGGATTCGTTACTATGAGGCGAAAACAGTTGTCGCCCTCGTCAAGGTGTACCTCCGCCTCCACCCTATGGATACCGGCTGCCGGAAGACCGTCCGCTTCCACTGTATCCGTACCGGCTGCCGGGAGACCGTCCGGTTCCACCGTAAGGATACCGGCTGCCGGGGGAGAAGCGCCGGCGGTCCTATAGATCTCAACCACCGCTTCATCGTCCAGGGCGGCCGCCCTGAGGGTAACGGTTGACGCGGCATAGGGAACTTTCACCGTAGTTGAGGGGATGTTGTCTGGATCCAGGGGCGGATGCAGGTCATCCGCCATAACGTCATCCACCATAAAGTCCTGGATGGCCGCATAAAGGGTAATAGGGGGTACAAAGAGGAGCCGCATCGTATAGGGGGCAAAATCCCTGAGCCCGTCGGAGCTCTGCATGGCCAGGGTAAGGATATATTCATCCTCTTCGGCGGCTCCGGTAATTTCTATCTCGATCTCGCCGGAGCCGGTCTGCCGCGCTTTTACGGTTCCCTCGGCGTCGGTACTGTTGGAAACCGTCGGCCTGACGGTGAAATTCTGGGGGTTCGAAAGCCCCAGCGCGAAGGTCGTCACTCCTCCCGGCGTCCGGGGGGCAATAAGGACGGTCCCGTCTTCGCCCACATAAAAGAGAGAGGTCTTTCTCCTAATCTCCGTTACCGCCGCCTGCCCCGTATTATCCAGAAAAAAATCCGACATACTGCTGGAGAGCATGTCGCAGGCCGAAAGACCCAACGAAATCATCGCCGCAACAAAAAGAGGGAGAAAAGTCAAAAGGCCGCCTGTTTGACGGGAATTCGGAGAGGACTCTTTATCATACGATGAATGACACGCTTTCATACATGGTTCCCAATAAAGAGTGCGGATTTGAGCGTGAAAAGTGAAGCTCCCCTTTTAACTCACTGAACCGTCGGTATTTTATACCCCTTCCGGCTTTTATGTCAATCGCCGCATAACGAGAGGGGACAGGTTGCAGGGCCGCCGGTTCTAAAATCCGTGTAATCCGCGGATTTTAGCGTTTTGCGGTGGTAAAGCCGTTGCCGTGCATCTCGGCGATGGGGGCGCCCAGATCGTCTTCCACGGTTATGCGGAAAACCGACATGTTCCTCCCCCTGGAGATACAGCGGGACCTGGCGATGAGTTTTTTGCCTTTGCTGCTTTTTAGGTAGGAAATGCTGCAGGATTGTCCCACCGTAATGCCCCGATCGGCGCCGCATACCATGTCCAGGTTTGAATGTACCGCAAAGGCCAAGTCGGCGAGGGTAAAGATCGCCCCGCCCTGAACGGCGCCGCCGGCGTTCCGGTGGATGCCGGTAATTTCCATACTGCACTCCACCGAATCGGGGGTTACCGAATCAATCACTATGCCCGCGGCGGCGGCCCAGCGGTCGGCTGAAAAAAAAGCCCTGATTTTTTCCAAATCGATTTCCCTTTCCATAGACACCTCAAAATACCTCGTTTTTTAGCGGGATAGCCGCCATGGCGCCCTTACGGGAAACCGCGATGGAGGCGGCCTTGCAGGCCAGACGGAGGGCCTCCTTCACGGAAGAGCCTCCCGCCCTGGCGGCGATATAATAGCCGGTGAAGGTGTCCCCCGCGCCGGTAGTATCCGCCACAGGGAGATCCAGTATATCCCCCTTCTCCCGCCTGTCTTTATAGCCGTAATAGGCGCCCTCCCGGCCCGCGGTGAGGATGATCTCGCTTTCCGGGAAGCGGCCGGTCAGGGCTTCAAGGATTTCCCGGGCCGGGGTTTCCGGCTCCAGGGAAGCCAGGGCGGCGCCTTCGATTTCGTTGAGAAACAAAAGATCCGCCAGGTCCAGGGGGAGGCTTTCAACCCCCCGGTCATAGGGAGAAGGATTGAGGCAGACCCTGAGCCCCCGGGAGCGGGCTTTCCGCATTATTTCGGCGGTAAGGAGAATTTCGTTCTGCAGCACGATGATATCCCCCTGCCCAAAATCCTTGAAGGCGGCCTCCGCCTCTTCCCCGGTGATCCGGTGGTTGCCCCCCGGATAAAGCACGATGGCGTTCTGGCCTTTTTTATCAACCTGGATGAGGGCCTGCCCGGTGGCGCCTTCGTACAGGGCGACCCGGCTGGTATCGACCCCGAAGGAAGCGAGAAGGTCCAGGAGGAAAAGGCCGTCCCGCCCTATCTTCCCGGCCATGGCGACTTCCATGCCCGCCTTGGCCAGAGCCGCCGCCTGGTTGGCCCCCTTGCCGCCGGCGCTTTTTTCCAGCCCCAGGGAGTTGATGGTCTCCCCCGGAAGAACCGTGTGATCCACCGAAAAGACGAGATCGATATTGAGGGAGCCAAACACCAGAGCTTTCATTAGTTTCCTTCCCGGGTTCAATACCCAAAAATCCGCTTAAACCAAAGGTTCAGGGCGAGGCTGCCGCTTCCCCGCCCTCCGCCGAACCGGAACTTCGGGCTTTCTTGAACGTCAAAGGCTCGCTTTCCTTACCGGAACCGTTCTTGTCCACCGTAACCGCGTCGCCTTCCTTTATTTTACCGGCAATGATGGCTTTTGCAAGGGGGTTTTCCAGATCCCCCTGTATGGTCCGTTTGAGGGGCCGGGCGCCGAAAAGGGGATCGTAGCCCCGCTCGGCGAGAAGCTCCTTGGCCGCCTTGGTGAGCCGCAGTTCCACCTTCCGTTCCGCCAGCCGCGCCTTGAGCCGCTCAAGCTGAATGTCCACGATCTTCCCGATTTCGTCCTTCCCCAGGCGGTTAAAGATAACCGTCTCGTCGATGCGGTTGAGGAATTCGGGTTTAAAGCTCTGCTTGAGGAGTTCCATGAGAGAATCCTTGATGTCCTCTTTCTTTTTGGCTTCCAGAATAATATCCGAACCCAGGTTGCTGGTCATGATGATGATGACGTTCTTAAAGTCCACCACCCTGCCCTGGCTGTCGGTAAGGCGGCCGTCGTCGAGGATCTGGAGGAAAACATTGAACACGTCGGGGTGGGCCTTTTCGATCTCGTCAAAGAGCAGCACGCTGTAGGGCCGGCGACGGACGGCCTCGGTAAGCTGGCCCCCCTCCTCATAGCCCACATAGCCGGGGGGCGCGCCGATAAGGCGGCTGACGGAAAACTTTTCGCCGTACTCGCTCATGTCGATGCGGGTGAGGGCTTTTTCGTCGTTAAAGAGAAAATCCGCCAGGGTCTTGGCAAGCTCGGTTTTCCCCACCCCCGTGGGCCCCAGGAAGAGGAAGGAACCCAGGGGGCGGCTCGCGTCGGAGAGGCCGGCCTTGTTCCGCCTGATAGCGTCGGCCACGGCCTCTACCGCGGGGGTCTGGCCCACCACCCGCTGCTCCAGAACCTTTTCGAGCTCCAGGTATTTCTGGAGTTCCCCGGAAAGCATCTTGGCCACAGGAATCCCCGTCCAGGTGGAAACAACCAGGGCGATGTCCTCCTCGCTTACCTCCTCCCGGAGCAGGGCGGGGGCGCCTTTCTTCCCTTCCATCTGATCCGTCAGGGCCTTGAGCTTTTTCTGGGCTTCCGGTATCCTGCCGTGCTTGACCTCCGCGGCCCTGGCAAGGTCTCCCTCCCTTTCGCGGCGGGTCTCCTCAATCTTGAGTTCTTCTATCTGCTGCTTGATCTCCCGGATCTTCTGGATGTCCTTCTTCTCGCTTTCCCAGCGGGCCTTCATGGCGTCCCGCTCGGCGGTGATGTCGGCGATTTCCTTTTCCAGCTTGCCCAGGCGGGTTACGGACGATTTGTCCTCCTCCCGGCTCAAAGCCTGCCGCTCTATAGAAAGCTGGAGAAGCTTCCGCTCCAGCTTGTCCAGCTCCGTCGGCCGGCTGTCCAGTTCCATCTTGAGGCGGCTGGCAGCCTCGTCCACCAGGTCTATGGCCTTGTCGGGGAGGAAGCGGCTGGTGATGTACCGGGACGAGAGGGTGGCCGCCGCCACCAGGGCCTCGTCCTTGATCCGCACCCCGTGGTGTACCTCGTAGCGCTCCTGGAGGCCCCTGAGTATGGCGATGGTGTCTTCCACCGAGGGTTCAGGGGTATAGACCTGCTGGAAGCGGCGTTCCAGGGCCGCGTCTTTTTCGATATGCTTGCGGTACTCGTCCAGGGTGGTGGCCCCGATACAGCGGAGCTCCCCCCTGGCCAGGGCCGGTTTGAGGAGGTTGCTGGCGTCGGTAGCGCCCTCGGCGGCTCCGGCCCCCACCAGGGTATGGAGTTCGTCTATAAAAAGGATGATCTTGCCCTCCGAAGCCTGAACCTCGTGGATCACCGCCTTGAGGCGCTCCTCAAATTCCCCCCGGAACTTGGCGCCCGCCACCAGGGCCCCTATGTCCAGGGCCAAAAGCTTTTTCCCCTTGAGACCCTCGGGCACGTCCCCGGCCACGATGCGCCGGGCCAGGCCTTCCACGATGGCGGTCTTGCCAACCCCCGGCTCGCCGATGAGAACCGGGTTGTTCTTGGTGCGCCGGGAGAGAACCTGCATGCACCGGCGTATCTCCTCGTCCCTGCCGATGACGGGGTCGAGCTTTTCCTGCCTGGCCAGGGCGGT
>JAISRW010000026.1 GCA_031273405.1 Treponema sp. | reverse complement strand
GTGCCGGCCTCCTGGAACACCGAAAGGCCGGAGCTTTACTATTTTGAGGGTTCCGGCGTCTATACCCGGACCTTCCGCTATGTCCCCAGGGAGAAGGGGGAGCGGCTTTTCCTCCGTTTTGAAGGCTCTTCCTACAGAACCTCGGTTTTCCTTAACGGCGCGTTTATCGGGACCCATGACGGCTCCTCCACGCCCTTCAACGCGGATATAAGCGGCGCTGTCCGGGCGGAAAACCGCATCGTGGTCGTGGCCGATGCCCGCCGCAGCCCCGTAAGGGTGCCCATGGACAACACCGACTGGTTTAACTACGGCGGTATATACCGTGATATATACCTCGTCCGTCTTCCAGCGGTTTTTATCAAAGACTGGTTTATACGGCTCGCGCCGGACGGAACCTTCTCGGCCATTTTGGCGGATCTTACCCTCTCCGATGCTACCGGCGCCGGGAAGGCGCTTCTTGAAATCCCGGAACTCGGCGTTAAACAGGAGATCCCCGTTCAAAACGGAAAAGCCTCGGTCAGCATTCAGGCAAAGCCGGAACTGTGGAGCCCCGAAAACCCCAGGCTCTACGAGGTATCCATAGCCTGCGATTCCGGCGGCGTTACCGATGCCGTAAAAGACCGCGTGGGCTTCCGGGAGATACGGGTAAAGGGATACGAACTTTTGCTTAACGGCAAAAAAATATTTCTCCGGGGAGTCTCGGTACACGAGGATCATATCGCCCTGGGCAAAACGACCAGTCCCGAAATCATCCGGTCGGTTATCCGGGATATAAAGGAAATGAACGGCAATTATCTGCGCCTCGCCCACTATCCCCACGACCCCCGCTTTGCCCGCATCGCCGACGAGGAGGGGGTGCTCCTCTGGGAAGAAGTCCCTGTCTACTGGGCCATTGCCTTCGACAATCCCCTCACCTACGGGGATGCGGAGAACCAGCTTTCGGAGCTCATCCTGAGGGACCGGAACCGCTCCAGCGTGATAATCTGGTCCGTGGGCAACGAGAACGCCGACAGCGACGCCCGGTACTCCTTTATGTCCACTCTGGCGAAAAAAGCCAGGGAACTGGACGATTCCAGACTCGTATCCGCGGCCTGCCTCATCAACCACGAAAAACTCAAGATAGAAGACCGCCTCGCCGATTCCCTGGACGTTGTGGGCATAAACGAATACTACGGCTGGTACGACCCGGACTTTGAAAAGCTGCCCAGGATACTCTCCAATTCGGACCCGGGAAAGCCGGTACTCATCTGCGAATTCGGCGGCGGCGCCCGGACGGGCCAGAGGGGGAGCGCGGACGACCTTTTCAGCGAGGATAAGCAAAAGCGCCTTTACGAGCGGCAGATAGCCACGATTAAAAAATGTGCCTATATCGCCGGAACCACCCCCTGGATACTCTACGATTTCCGCTGCCCCCGCAGGCTCAACCGTTACCAGGAGGGCTTTAACCGCAAGGGCCTCATCGACGCGGACAGGAAAACCAAAAAGCTTGCCTATTATGTGATGCGGGAATTTTATGGGGAATTGTCATCTGCTCAAGGATTGCGGGGATAGCGGAGACCGGCGTAATGGGGCGCTTTCGGCGCCGTTGCCGTGATGAAGCCGGCTGGAGCGAAAGGAGCAGAGCCCCTTTGTTAAAAACCCATGAGGGCAAGAAGAATATATGAAAAATTGTGCATACCTGAGTAGCTGCGGGAATTGTCTTAGATCGATTAATCGTGTAATAATATAAATTATATGCAGTTTAGATCAACCCGATCCCATGATCCCCAGTTCTCATTTAAAGACGCGGTTCTCCGCTGCCTTCCTCCGGACGGCGGCCTCTTTGTGCCTTCTTCCGTGCCGGACATGCGGCAGTTTTTCCTCTATATGGACGAAAAAACCACCTATTCCGAACTTGTAGCCACCGTAGCGCCTACCCTTCTCCACGGGGAACTCAACCCCTTTTCGGCTTCCAGGGTGGCCGAGAGCGCCTTCGATTTTGAGCCGGAACTGCAGCAACTGGACGAAAATTATTCCATCCTCAATCTCTACAACGGCCCCACAGGGGTATTTAAGGATTTCGGCGCCGCTTTTCTTGCCGCGGTACTGGAGGAACTGCTCAAAAACAACGGCCAGGCGATGATCCTTTCCGCCGCCAGAGGGGATACCGGGGTCAGCCTGGCAAAGGCCTTTCAGGGCCGCCAGGGGCTCATATCGGTTATGCTCTATCCTTCGGGGCATATTTGGGGGCTGGACAGCTCCGCGTTTGTAACCAAAGGCGGCAATATCATCCCCATCCAAATCCGGGGGACCTTTGACGACTGCCAGCGGCTCATCAGCGAGACTATCAATGACAGGCCTTTCGCCGAACGGTACAATATCACCAGCGCCAATACGATTAACCCCGGCAGGCTCCTGCCCCAGGCTTTTTATTACCTCTACGCCTTTATCAAGATCAAGAAGGCCCTGTCAGGGGGCTTGGTTTTTTCGGTCCCTTCGGGGAATTTCGGCAACCTTATCGCGGGCCTCTATGCCTGGAAATTCGGCCTGCCGGTTACCGGCTTCATTGCCGCCATGAATGCCAACAATGCCTTCGGCGATTTTATCCGGGGAGGCCGGTTTACGCCCCGCCCCCTGATTTCTACCAATTCTCCCGCCCTGGACGTGAGCTTTCCTTCCAACTATGAACGGCTTCTGGCGTTTTACGAAGAAGCCCCCGCGGTCATGCGCAACATGGTTTTCCCCGGCTCCATCGGCGACCAGGTCACGCTAAAAACCATGGAATTGGCATGGAAACAATATAATATACTGCTGGACCCCCACGGCGCCGTAGCGTTCGCCGCGGCCAGGGAGTTTGCGGAATCCGCGGGTTATAGCGGCCATGTTCACACGGTTATCCTCGCCACAGGCCATCCCGCCAAAGAAGCGGATCTTGTGGAAGAAGCCACCGGAAAAATCATCAAGATACCGGAGAAACTCAATCTCTTGAGCAGGAAATCCGATCCAATCGCGCTTATCGATCCTCAATTAGCTTCCCTTGAGGGAGCCATAGCAAGCTGCTTTTAAACAGGGGTGATGTTTATGGAAGAAGAAGTTGTCGATTCAATAGCGGCCGTAGAAGAAACCATGACCCAAACTACCAGGTTTATGGGATTCGCGCAAAAATTCGGTCTTGCCCTGGCGATTGTCGCGGTTCAGATCCTGCTTATCTGGATCATCTGGATCGTTTTCAAAAGAATCAACAAGAAAGTTGAAACCGAAACGAGAAAACGGATCAAGCCCCTGACCGTCAAAAAGTTCAACATTCTCACCACCAAGCAGATTACTAACCTCATCGTCTTCCTGCTCAGGGTGCTTAAATATTTAATCACCGCGTTTCAGCTTTTTATTACCATCCCCATTGTGTTCAGCCTTTTCCCGGCCACAGAAAAGCTGGCGTCCACCCTTTTCGGCTATATTCTCACCCCCCTTAAGAACATCTTCCTGGGCGCAGTCAGCTACATACCCAATCTCATCACCATTCTTATTATACTTTTGATAACCAAATATGTCGTTAGAACTTTAAAATTTTTCTCCACCCAGATTGCCAGGGAAAAACTTAAGATTCCCGGCTTTTTTCCCGACTGGGCCCAGCCCACCTTTAACATACTCCGGGTGCTTCTTTATGCCTTTACCGTAGCTATAATCTATCCCTACCTTCCGGGTTCGGAATCGAGGATCTTCCAGGGGGTCTCGGTATTTGTGGGCATCATTTTTTCCCTGGGGTCAAGTTCCGCCATCGGCAACCTGGTTGCAGGTCTGGTTATCACCTATATGCGGCCCTTTAAAATCGGGGACAGGATTCAGATCCTGGGGAACACCGGTTTTGTGGTGGAAAAAACCCTCATGGTGCTGAGGATCAAAACCACGAAAAACGAGTACATTACCTTCCCCAACCTACAGATTCTCTCCGCCAGCATCATCAATTACAACACCTCTTCCGATGAAGACAAGGAGGGCCTTGTTCTCCACGCGGAGATTACGTTTAACTACGCCACTCCCTGGCGGCTTATCCATGAGATTCTTATTGAAGCCGCCCTCAAAACAAACCGGGTGCTTAAAACTCCCAAGCCTTTCGTGCTCCAGACCGCCCTGGACGATTTCTATGCCCGTTACCAGATAAATTGCTATACCAAGGCAATAGAAAATCTTCCCGCCATATACTCGGAGCTTTACGCAAATCTCCAGGACTGCTTCGCGGCCCACGGGCTGGATATGACCGCGCCCCAGTACAGGATCAACCTGCCGGTTGAATCCAGGGGCGAAGGTCCGTGGACCGGAGCGTCACAGGAGAAAGAAACGCCCTAGCAGTTTGCTGCGCTTCGCGTATAAAACCTCGAAAAACCGCCTGTAAGGCGATTGCGAACCTACGGTTCGATTTACCTTACAAACTGCGTAAGGAGCCCATTTATCGTAGTTTTTAGGCTCTTCATTAACATGTATGAAAAGGGTTTTGTAAGGATATAGCAAAAAGCACGCTGTTTCCGCTAATATATTGGTACTTCAAACCATAAAAACGGAGGATACAGCGTGCAACTAAGGACTTTACT
>JAISRW010000010.1 GCA_031273405.1 Treponema sp. | reverse complement strand
GTCTTTTCCCGGAACAGCGTTTTTTTCAAGGATGGAAGCCAGCGTTATACCTCTAAAATAATTATTAACAAGTTCGGTTACACCATCCCATATCGAATGACTCAGACAATACCCGAACCGGTCGCATGAGTCTTTCTTTTTATCGCAGGGGGTTAAATTCAGCTCTTCCCCGGCGGCGTCCAAAATTTCCTTAAGCGTCAACTTCTCCGGGGGTTGGGCAAAGCAAAACCCCCCGCCGGGTCCGCGGACGGAGGTAACGATCCCCGCCTTCCGCAGTTTGAAAAAAATCTGTTCCAGAAAAACCGGTGAAATATTTTCCTGTTCCCCTAAAATGCTGATAGAAACAGGGTTTCCATCCTTTCCAAGCCTGGCTAATGCGAGAGATGCCCGGAGTGCGTAACGGCCGCGGGTGGTAATCCTCATTCAGATGCCCCCTCTTTCTTTATATTTGTATTATTGTAATATATTAAAAAAAAAAGTAAAAGCGGTCTATAAAAATATGTAATAAATAAGCGGCTTCATAAAGGCGCCCGGCGCCGCGTTCTTGACAAGCCCCGTACTATTATGATGAAAATATTCTATAATAATACTCGTCAGACGCCTGTCGGATTTTTTTTTGAGGAGTAAGCGATGGCAAAGATAAGCGACGGGGCGGTATACGCCCCCAAAGGTAAGCCCTCTCCGGTGGTAAAACCCGGTGAGTTTGTTTTTTCCGCGGCGGGCTTGTACCACGGCCATATTTACGGTATGTGTAACGGCCTGATTGAGGCAGGGGGGGTGCTCAAAAGCTATTATGACGCGGATCCCAAATACCGGGAGGAATTCGCCCGGCGCTTTCCGGACGCGAAGGCGGCTGCAAGTGAAGATGAAATACTGAACGACAAGGAAGTTCTCCTGGTCGCGGGGGCGGCGGTTACCAGTGAACGCTGTCCCCTGGGGCTGCGGGTAATGGCCGCGGGGAAAGACTATTTTACCGATAAAGCCCCCCTTACGACGCTGGATCAGCTTGCCCAGGCACGGGAGGCGGTCAAAAAGACCGGCAGAAAGTACGCCGTGTATTACAGTGAACGTATCCATGTGGAATCCGCCGTTTTTGCGGGGCAGTTAATCAGGGACGGCGCCATAGGACGGGTGCTCCAGGTTGCCGCGTTCGGCCCGCACCGGCTCGGCGCGGCCGGACGGCCGGACTGGTTTTTCATCAAAAAATACTACGGCGGGATCCTCTGCGACATAGGCAGTCATAACATGGAACAGATACTGTACTATACCGGCGCGAAGGACGGCCGGGTGGTACGCAGCCAGATAGGGAATTACAACCACCCCCAGTACCCGGAGCTTGACGATTTTGGGGACGCCCAGGTCGTGCTGGACAACAACGCCACAGGCTACTTCCGGGTTGACTGGTTCACCCCCGACGGCCTCCAGATGTGGGGCGACGGCCGCCTCTTTATCCTGGGGACCGAGGGTTTTATTGAACAGCGCAAGTACATGAACCTCGGCGTTAAGGGTTCAGGCGGCGGGCATGTTTTTTTGGCAAACGGCACGGAGGAAACCTACTACAATGTTGAGGGAAAGATAGGCTACCCCTTTTTCGGGCAGCTTATCCTGGATTGCCTCAACCGTACCGAAAACGCCATGTCCCAGGACCACGCCTTCAAAGCCGCGGAGCTGAGCCTTATCGCCCAGCGGGACGCGGTGGTTCTGGAGGCAAAATGAGGCCCTTAGCCTTCTGTAAGGATAAATTCCCCGCAAAAAGGGCTTTATCCTGTTGACAGCTTCCGTCAACCTGTAGTATCTTAAGAATCGTCACCGTTAAGTTAAGGAGATTGGACTATGGCTCAAGCCAGTAAGAACTCACGGACAACCAGCGCGACTCAGAAATTCTTTTGCTCCTGCGGGGGAGAAGTCAAAATGAAGACTATATTTGACCAGGGTAAGGTCAAAAATCTCGCGGAATGTGAAAAGTGTAAAAGAACAGAGCGCCGTCCTTCGGATTTTAAGCAGTAAAGAGGCGTTTTCAAAAAGATTGCGGCCGGAGTTTATCCGGCGCGGGTGTACGGGTATTTTCTCAACGAAGTTGTTCCATTTTTAATGGATTATTATTTATTATTGGGGGTTTTCCTTTGGCAGGCAAGAAAAGTTCCGCTGAAAAGCGTCATCGGCAGAGTGAGGAGCGCAGGCTCCGGAATAAGGCGGTTAAGAGCGCCGTCAGAACCAGTGCGAAAAAATTTGTTGTCCTGGCGCGGCAAAAAGACGCCGTTGCGGCTGAGGCGGCGCTTAGAGATATGATCAAAAAGATAGATACCGCCGCGGGGAAGGGGATAGTCAAAAAGAATACCGCGTCCCGGAAGAAATCGAGGATGCAGCGTCTCTTTAATTCCCTTAAAGAAGCCAAGTAAGGTTTCATTCTGTCTCGGATCCGGCTGTACGGGCCTTAATTGCCCGGCGGTAGTAACAGGTCTTCTAAGAGAGTAAAATGGCGGCGAAAAAACTGACAAAAGTTGATATTGTCGACTCTGTTTACCAAAAGACCGGGATGAACCGTAAAGAAATCCGGACTGTTATCGATCTTTTCCTGGATGAAATCAAAGATACCCTGATGAAGCGTATGTGTCTGGAATTACGGGGTTTCGGTACTTTTGAAGTGCGGGTCCGTAAAGGCCGCCAGAAAGCCCGAAACCCGAAAACCGGTAAGCCTGTCTCAGTAAATTCCCACGGTATCGCCGCGTTCAGACCCGGCAGGGAGTTGAAACAGGACGTATGGAACATCACCGACGCCGATGTTTCCGAGCCCGATGAAACTGACGGCGGCGAGTCATGAGCCTTGCCGGAACCGGGAAGTGGTTCAGGGCCTTTCTGGTTCATTTGGCCGCTATTTTAGCCGCTTCCCTGCTGTTTGCCGCTTCTTTCCCCAATTTATTAGTTGAAAAGGGTATTCCCCTCCTGGCGTGGGCGGCCTATATTCCCGTTTTTTGGGTGATTCACCGGGCGAAGACCGGCGCCTGTATCTTTTGGGGCGCCTTATACGGCTATACGGCCTACGGCCTCTTCAACTACTGGTTAAGCGTTTTCCACCCTTTAGCCGGCCTTATCGTGGGGACCATTTATCTCGTCTATTTTGCCGTCCTCTTTCCCGTCCTCAAGCTGGCCCTCCTCCTCTTTCCAAAGAAGGGCTATCTGGTTCAATGGGTCATCTGGATCGCCTACGAGTACCTCCGTACCCAGGGCTTTCTGGGTTACGCTTACGGGATTACGGGGTATTCCCAATGGACGGTACTTCCGGTGTTACAGATCGCTTCCGTATTCGGGGTGTGGGGGGTTTCCGCCCTGGTGGTGTTTCCCTCGGCCTACATAGCCGGCGCCCTGGGCGGGTTGGATTTTCCCCCGGCTCAGGCTGCCGGCGGCAGGACGGCTGCTGAGGGCATTCGGGACTTTTTCAGGCGGGAGCGCGTACCCGCTTTCCTCTGGCTCATCGCCCTGGCGGCGGTCCTGGTTTACGGCTTTGCCTCCCCGGTGGATTATTCCGGCGCCCCCAAGGCCAACCTGGCCCTGATTCAGCACAACACCGACCCCTGGCGGGGGGATATGCCCCAATACCGGCTCAATTATCAGATTCTGAAGCGTCTTTCCCTGGAAGCCCTCGCCGCTGACCCCAAGCCCGATCTGGTGGTTTGGTCCGAGACCGCCTTTGTTCCCCGTATCTACTGGCATACCACCTACCGGACCGACCCCGAATCCTATGTTTTGGTCAAAGAGCTTTTGGATTTCCTCTCCGAACAGGAAACCCCCTTTCTCATCGGGAACGATGACGCCAGAAGGCGGGTGACCCCCGAAGGGCAGTGGGAGCAGATCGATTACAACGCGGCGATCCTCTATGACCGGGGGCGGGAAGCCGGGATTTACCGTAAGCTGCACCTGGTTCCCTTTACCGAATGGTTCCCCTATGAGAAGCTGCTCCCCGGGATTTACCAGGCTTTGCGGAACGCGGACACCCATTTCTGGGAAAAAGGCGATGAGGCTGTGGTCTTTGACATTAAGGGTCTAAAGTTTTCAACCCCCATCTGTTTTGAGGATACCTTCGGCTACCTTTCCCGGAATTTTGTGCGGAACGGGGCGGAGATCATCGTGAACATCTCCAATGACGCGTGGTCCAGGAGCCTCCCGGCCCAGAACCAGCACCTCTCCATGGCGGTATTCCGGGCGGTGGAAAACCGCCGCTCCATGGTCCGCTCCACCGCTTCGGGCCAGACCTGTAGTATAGACCCCAACGGGAAGGTCCTGGCCATGGCGGAACCTTTCACCGAGGCCGCCCTTACCGTGGAAGTTCCGATCCATACCGGAACCACGCCCTATACCCGGTACGGCGATTTTTTCGCGCAATTATTCCTCCTGGCGGCGCTTATCATATTGCTGATCGGAGCAAGCCGGAGTATACTGTTTAGGATTATGTATAAAAAAAAGGAACAAGGAACGAAATTATGAATTCCCGAAAGAAAATTCTCATCATTGATGATGAACAGATAAATCTTGATTTTTTTGATGTCATGCTTTCCAAACTGGGTTTTGTCGTCGGGAAGGCGGTGGACGGAGTGGACGGTTTGGAAAAAGTTAAGCACTTTTATCCGGATCTCATCATTCTGGACAATATCATGCCGAAAATGACCGGTTGGGAATTGACGAAGATATTGAAAGGGGACGCCAAATTCCGGGAGATCCCTATCATCATGCTTTCAGCCCTGGACGATGTTAAAGACAAAGTTGAGGGTTTTGAGATGGGGGTGGACGATTACATCACCAAGCCCTTCAATTTTTCCGAGGTTTTGGCCCGGATCCGGGCGGTGTTGAGGAACCGGGAGCTTTTCGGCCAGATTAAGATTCGGGAGTCCCGGCTGACCCTGGCGGAAGAGCTGGGGGTTGATATGAAAAGCAACCTGGCGGAATTCGTCAAGAGTATTGACGATTTGGATTCCGTTATCAGCCGTATTTCCCATTCCACAGAGGCGGTTGATGAAAACACCCTGCCGCGTCTCATGGAAGCGATCAAAGGGAAAACCGCCCTGGTCAGGAAGACCGTCGCGGAACTGGACGCCCGTATTGATCGGACCATCACGGAATGGGAGAGTTTGAAGCGGCATGAAATCGGCATACAGACCCTGGAGCAGCAGATCCGTAAATCACCGCACCAGGAATAAGCCGGTTGAAACAAAAGGCGGGCGGTAATGGCAAAGAGCGAAGGAAGGCGGAAGGATACCGAAGCGGCAGTGATTTTTGGAAGCACCACAAAATTTAACGGATTCCTCCGTTTTAATGAGACCCTCTGTATTCAGGGGAAATTTAAGGGGACTATCGAAGCCACCGGCGCGCTCATCGTGGACCGGGGGGCGGTGGTGGAGGCGGATCATATTTCAGTGACCTCCCTCACGGTATACGGAACCGTGATCGGCGCCGTAACCGCGATAGACAAGATAGACATGATGAGCGGCGCCGAAGTCCGGGGGGATGTAACCGCCGCCCGTCTCCGTATCGCCGACGGGGTTCTCTTTGAGGGCCAGTGCAGCATGACCAGGGTGGAAAAAGAAGTGGAGATCTTCTCCCGGCCTACCGAAGAGATCAAGGCTGAACTACAGCGCGTCAATGGTTGAGCCTGAAGCTATTATCCGCCGGGCGGAGGCGGCGGGATTGAAAATCGTGACGGCCGAATCCTGTACCGCCGGCATGGTAGCGGACCTCCTTGCCTCCGTGGCCGGGGCTTCCCGGGTGTTCTGGGGCGGTTTTGTCTGCTACACCCCGGAGGCGAAG
>JAISRW010000257.1 GCA_031273405.1 Treponema sp. | reverse complement strand
TTTGAAGTCTTCTTATTCCGAATAATTGTTTTGAGTTTTGCAATCTCCTCATCCGACAGGGTAATGATATACTTTTTCGGTCTCGCCATAATGTTCGCCGCCTCCCTTCTGGAGGAAAGTATATCATATATTATGCAAATTATCAACGAGACAGTACACTAGTGTTCTGTATTATTCATTTAACATAACAACCACAGATGGACACGGACAAAAAAAGGCAAACTTGAAGTAAAATTAGGTAACTACTCAGGTATATACGATATTTCATATATTTTTCTTGTTCTCAAGTGCATTTAACCCCCCGAATTAGTCCTGAGTAGTTACAAAATTAGCTTATTTTCGATATTTTTCCAATTTTCCTCCATTTTTCTGTGTGGTCTGTGAGGTCCGTGGTTTGATTTCATTATGCCTGCTGTATAATACAGAATACTAGCACCGTGATCAGTCTCAATGACAAGAAAGGAATTTGACCGGGATGATACGTGTACATTCTCAAAAAAATATGATAACTTAAGGCAGTTCCAAAATATCAGATTTTGGGACCAGATCAACTATTTTGTACTATCCTTAAGGAGGAATAAAGTGAAAAGAATCTGGATTGCGGCGCTTTGCGCCGTCATGGCGGCGGGGCTGGCTTTTGCCGGCGGAAAGAACGACGCGGCGGGAGGGGACAGTTCCCTTCAGGACATTTTGAGCAGGAAAAAGCTCGTTCTGGGGCTGGACGATTCCTTCCCGCCCATGGGCTACCGCAACGAGAAGAACGAAATCGTCGGTTACGATGTGGATCTGGCGAAAGAAGCGGCCAGGCGTATCGGCGTAGAACTGGTTCTCCAGCCTATAGACTGGAACGCCAAGGAGCAAGAACTCAACACGGGAGAAATCGACTGTATCTGGAACGGGTTTACCATTACCGAGGAGAGGAAGCAGAATCTGCTTTTTACTCCGCCTTACCTTAAAAACGCCCAGGTAATCGTGGTCAAGCAGAACTCGCCGGTCCAAACCCTCAAAGATCTGGCCGGGAAAACCGCCGGGACCCAGGCCGGCTCCTCTTCGGTGGATGCCATCGACGACGCCCCGGAGTTTAAGGCCAGCCTCAGGGAGGTGATCGAGTACAAGGATTTCCTCACGGCCCTGATGGATCTGGATGTGGACGGCGTGGACGCCATCGTCATCGATTTGGTGGTGGCCAACGACAACATCAACCGCTCGGGCAAGGCTTTCCGTATTCTGGGAGAAACCCTGGGGGAAGAAGAGTTCGGCATAGGCTTCCGCAAAAACGACAAGGCCCTGGCCGACAAGGTCTGGGCGACCCTCCTGGAAATGGCCAAAGACGGCACGGTTGCCAGGATCTCCACCCAATGGCTGGGCGCGGACATCAGCATAATCGGGAAATAGTTAATGCTTCAGATGATCGGCATAATGTGCCGGGGGGCGGGAACTTCCCTGGAGGTATTTTTCCTCACCTTGATTTTTTCCCTGCCCCTGGCCCTGCCGATTGCTTTCGGACGTATGTCCAAAAGGCTGATTGTCCGCAAGATCGTCGGTTTTTATCTTTTGATAATGCGGGGAACCCCCCTCATACTCCAGCTCATATTTATTTATTTTGGCCCAAAGTACCTTTTGGCCTTTTTTAACGAAACCCTGAGCGGGTATATAAGCTCCCCGGCCTTTTGGGGGGCGGTTAAATTCGTCCTTTCCTATAACAGGTTTACCGCGGTGGTCATCGCCTTCTCCCTGAACTACGCCGCCTATTTCGCGGAGATCTACCGGGGCGGCATCGAGGCCGTCCCCCGGGGCCAGTACGAGGCGGCCAAGGTTTTAGGCTTCACCGGCTCCCAGACCTTCGGCCGCATAGTGCTGCCCCAGGTGGTCAAGCGCATCCTTCCGGCCACGGGAAATGAGGTAATCACCCTGGTAAAGGATACCGCCCTGGCCCAGGTTATCGGGGTGGCGGAGCTTTTCCATGCCGCCCAGAACGCGGCGGCCCGGGAATTCTCCACCATGCCCATCTTTATGGCAGGCCTTTTCTACCTCCTGATGAACTGGGTGGTTACCATGGTATTCTCCGGCTGGGAGAAAAAGCTTTCTTATTACAACTGAGCTGGTGACAAAATCGGTTATTTTGTCACCAGCTCTTGCAGTTTCTCAGGCTAAAGCCTTACGAAACTGCGTTTTTCAAGGTTGCAGTTCCAAAATCTGACATTTTGGAACTGCCTCAACTAAAGGAACAAAGTGGAAATAATCAGGGTTGAGGGTCTTTCAAAATCCTTTGGGGATCTTGAGGTTTTAAAAAACATTTCCTTTACCGTAAGCCGGGGGGAGGTGGTGGCCGTCCTGGGGCCTTCCGGTTCGGGCAAGTCCACCCTGCTGCGTTGCGTTACCCATCTGGAACCGGTGGATTCGGGGAGCATTATACTCACCGGCCTCAATATGGTGAGGGACGGCGTCTATGCCCCGGCGGTCGAACTGCGGACCATCTGCCTCAAGGTCGGGCTGGTATTCCAGAATTTCAACCTCTTCCCCCACTTTTCGGCCCTCAGGAACATCACCGAAGCCCAGATCCATGTGCTCCGCCGGAGCAGGAAAGAAGCCGAGGAGCGGGCCGAAAATCTGCTCGAAAAAATGGGGCTCCTGGACAAGGCGAAAAACTACCCCTGGGAGCTTTCGGGAGGGCAGCAGCAGCGGGTCTCCATCGCAAGGGCCCTGGCCCTGGACCCGGAACTGCTTTTTTTTGACGAGCCCACCAGCGCCCTAGACCCGGAACTGACCGGGGATATTCTCAGGGTGATACGGGCCCTGGCGGCGGAGAAAATGACCATGGTCATTGTGACCCACGAGATCCCCTTTGCCAGGGAAGTGGCCGACCGGGTTCTCTTTATGGACGGCGGGGTCTTCGTTGAGGAAGGCCCCGCGGCGGAAGTAATAGTCAACCCCAGGATGGAACGCACCAGGGCCTTCCTAGCCAGGATCACCGGAAACGGGGCCGCCGGCCCCGGCAATCCTTAACATCCCTGAGCCTGTCCCAAAACTAATTGGCTGTGCGCTGGAAGCGCACGGTTTTGGGACAGGCTCCTGGAAAAAGCGGCTTGCGGCCCGCTTTTTCCCATAAATCTAAGGCAGCTTTCCCAAAAACTGAAGTTTTGGGAAAGCCTCCCCTATCCCAAATAAATTGGAAAAGAATTTTAACCACTGACCTCACGGACAAAGAAAGACTTTCGAA